>CAZKGB010000078.1:0-9258 GCA_964551935.1 uncultured Lentimicrobiaceae bacterium
AAGTCCTTTCACTACCTTGTCGATGGAAGTACTCCCTTGTATTTTGGTTTGCAGCGTTCCTTTAATGAATAGCTCTTGTAAGTGTTCCGATATTTCTTCAAAATCGTACAACTCCTCTTTCCAGTCGGGGAGGCTGAAGCCGTAAATGGTTTTTTGGTTAAAGATAAGAGGAAGGGTATCAAGTCCTGAAGCCGGTTTGTTGGAGAGTCCGCCGTAAAGTATCAATTCCGAATCGGTTGGCATGGCATTGAACATTATTCCTGTCTGGGTTCCCCCAACGGCATCAAATGCCGTGGTTGCTTCCAACTCCAAACATAATGTTCTAAGTTTTTCACCAAAACCTTCTTCCGTTTCAACCAGAATGTGTTTTACTCCTTCTTCTTTTAATAATGCAGCCGTTTCCTCTTTCCTGACTATGTTAATGGATTCCATCCCCTCTTCCGCTGCCATTGCCCTCATAAACTGAGGCACCTGACCTCCCGCTGCATTGAATACAATGGCTTTGCTTTCGTTAACACGGGCAATATCCATCATACCATAAGCGGTAAACGGGTTCACCGTAAAGCAGGCCGCTTGATCCATATCCATCGCATCCTTTAAAACAATAATATCCTCCTTTTTTGTGATGAGATAGTCAGCCCAGGTGCCATCGCTGTCGTCCTGAACAAAACAGCTTACCTTTTTACCTGTCAGATGTTTTGCCTCTTCTCCGGCATCAACCACCGTTCCAGAGCCCTCAAAACCCATTACGGAGGGCAGCGTTTTCACAATATTATAACCGCCCTGCATAAAAGCGATATCGCTGGGGTTGCAGGGAGCAGCATGCATTTTGATGACCACCTCATCCTTATCGGGTTTTCTTAAAACCTTTTCTTCCGGTTTAAGGCTTAACAAGGCCCTGATGATGTTTTTATTGTATTGAGGTAAAACTACGCCCTTCATGTTTTGCTACTTTTTAGGTTTAAAATCCTGATTAATAAACGGTGAAGCACCATCAGGAACTTTAACTGTATTAAACTCAAAATCGGTAATTTTGTGGCAACTGTTGCAGGAGTTTGTTAGCCCGGTATAACTCTTAACAAACAAATTTTCATCCTGTTGACGTGCAGCAGTTGTTAAACTGTCCAGTGCCGGATTCATCATATTGATTAGCTCGGTTTCCTTGCGTTTATTTTGAAATTTCTCAATATTTTCAACTACTTCTTTCAGTTCTTTAATCTCAAACTCTGCCAGTTTCCAATTCCGGTTCTTTCCGGCATACCATAGTTTAAGATGGTGCGACTGGATGCTGTTCATCATTTCGCCGAATCCGGGTTTGTAACAATTAGATAATTTTGTTTCCAAACTGTCAATTCGGCTTTGGAGTACAGCCATTTTATTAGGATGATTATTACAGGAGACCAATCCAAAAACCAATAAAAATAAAAATAGGTTTTTCATCAGGGTATATTTAGTGTTATTATTCTACCACCATCTTTTATGCACCACGGGCTCTCTTCCTAAAAATTCGGTAACTACTTCCAAAGTTTTCTGTTCAGCTTCTTCCAGGTTATCGTTTACGATGACCACATCAAAATGTTTGGCATACTGGAGTTCGTAGCCTGCTTTTTTCACTCTTTTACGGATACTCTCATCGCTGTCGGTATTACGGGATCGCAATCGTCGTTCCAGTTCTTCGATGGAGGGTGGTTGCACAAAAACAGCCAGGGCGTCGTTACCATAAAGCCGTTTAATGTTCATGCCGCCTTTTACATCCACATCAAAAACCACATGTTTGCCTTCGTTTCTGATTCGTTCTACTTCGGAGATAAGGGTGCCATAAAACTGATTTTCGTAAACCTCTTCCCATTCAACAAATGCATTTTGACGAATCTTTTGTTTAAAATCTTCCACACTTAAAAAGTGATAATCTTTGCCATCCACCTCGCCATGTCTGATTTTTCGGCTGGTTGCTGAAACGGAAAAAGCCAGTTCGGGAATCTGTTTCATCAGCCAATGAACAATGGTGGTTTTGCCTGCACCGGAAGGGGCGGAAAAAATGATTAGTTTTCCTTTTTGTACTTTGGTCATTGGGGCAACTATAGAATATTAAACAACTGTTCTTTAACTTTTTCCAGTTCATCTTTCATCAACACCACTATTTTTTGAATCTCAGCGTGGTTGGCTTTGGATCCCAAGGTGTTGATTTCGCGACCGATTTCCTGGGTAACAAATCCGAGTTTTTTTCCGGGAGATTGTGGGCTGTCGATGGTTTCGATAAAATAGTCAAGATGTTTTTTCAGCCTTACTTTTTCTTCGGTGATATCAAACTTTTCAAGGTAGTAAATCATCTCCTGCTCCAGCCGGTTTTGGTCAATCTCCGCGTCGCTGCCCCACTCTTCAAGACGTTTGCGAATGCGTTCTTTTACAATAGCCGGGCGTTCCGGTTCAAAAGGAGCTACTTTTTGCAACAGTTCTCCAATGATGTTGATACGGTTGATAAGGTCTGTTTCTAAAATGGCACCCTCTTCCATTCTGAACTGATCTACCTTGTCAATGGCGCGGCTAATTCCCTCATTAATCAGGTTCCACTCCTCGGGATTGGTTTCGTTTTGATTTTGTACCATCACATCGGGCATCTTCATAATCGCCGGGAGGAATCCCGTGTAGTCAGTTTGGTTAACCGATTGAGCCAGCAGTACCATTTCGTCGTAATAGTGTTTTGCCAGCTCTTTATTAATTACCGGAGCCGACAGGCTTCCGGTACTTTCGGATTGTATGCTAAAATCAATTTTGCCTCTTTGCAAACGTTTACTTAAAAGCGACCTGAGCACTGCCTCTTTTTCACGAAACTCCTGAGGCGTTCGCAGGTTTAAGTCTAACTGTTTGCTGTTGAGCGTTCGTATTTCAACGGTTACTTTTCGGAAAGGGGTTTCAATAACCTCTTTTCCAAATCCTGTCATCGATTTTAGCATGCTTTCAAATTCATAATGTAAATAAAAGGTTAAAAGTAAATTAATTCCTAAAATGAGTAACGCATCATCCTTGTTTTTTCTGAATTTGGTTTAGATTTTACAAAAAGTTTGTTGGAAAACAGTGGGGTAACATTTTAGTTTTCAAAAAATAAAAACTTCCGGTTTATGGCTGCTGGTAACCTTGCCCCGGAACATTCCGGTGGTATTAAAAACCATGGAGATGTTGCCATCGTGGTCAACAGCAATAATCCCGCCATCGCCGCCGGCATTTTTAAGTTTTTTCAAGATAACCTGATTGGCTGCTTCTTGCAGCGATAGATTTTTATATTTCATCAATGCAGAAATATCGTAAGCTACGGCGTATCGAATAAAATACTCGCCGTGGCCTGTACACGATATCGCACAGGTGTTATTGTCGGCGTAAGTGCCTGCACCAATAATGGGTGAATCGCCGATGCGGCCATGCATTTTCATGGTCATACCACCCGTGGAAGTCCCTGCAGCCAGGTTTCCATGCTCATCCAAGGCTACACAGCCTACCGTTCCATGCTTGTCGCCTTGCTCCATTTTCTTCTTTACACGTTGATAGCTATCCCATCTGTGTTGAGTAAAAAAGTAGGAGGGGTCAACAATATCGAGCCCTTTTTCTTTGGCAAAGGCATCGGCACCATTTCCCGATAGCAGCACATGAGGCGATTGTTCCATCACTGCCCTGGCGCCAAGAATGGGATTTTTAATGGTTCGAACTCCCGCAACAGCACCGGCATTCAGATTTCTGCCATCCATAATGGAAGCATCCATTTCGTTGGTACCTTCGGCGGTAAATACCGCTCCTTTTCCTGCGTTAAACAAGGGACTATTTTCCATAACCATAATGGCAGCAGTAACAGCATCCAGTGCTTCGCCACCATTTTTTAACACTTCTTCGCCGGCCTGCAAAGCCTCCTTAAGTTTGGCTTTGTATTTTTCCTGTATTTCAGGAGGTATATTTTTGGGGGTAATGTTTCCGGCTCCGCCATGAATGGCCATAGCGTATTTATGTTGTGAAAAGGAGGCCGTGGAAACTGACATCATCAACACTAAGAGAAACAGTTTGATAAATTTCATAGTTGGTTATTTTTAAAAATGTGAAACACTATTTTATCAGCAGCCCTGCAATATCTTTAAAACTATAGAGGCCAAACATATCGCCGGCGGTAATAAAAACAACCACAACAATTACCCATTTTACAAATACCACCCCTTTTTTAACCGCCATCCTGGAGGCTACGAGTGCGCCAATAACATTGCCGATGGCAAGCACCAATCCGTACAGCCAGTTTATTTGTCCGTAATATAAAAATACGAGCAGGGTAAACGGGGCATAGGCAAGCACGATAAATACCTTGACGGCATTGGCTTTTACCAGGTCGAAACCGGCACCCAACACGATGCTTGCCAGCAGAAAATAGCCAACTCCCATATGGATAAATCCTCCGTAAATACCAATAAAGAAAAATACGATATAAACTTTCCAGTTGAGTGGCTTTTCAACAACCTTGGCCCGGCCGTAGATGTATTTTTGTGGTTTATACAAAATAAAAACCAACATAATGAGCATGATAATTCCGATGGCTTTTTCAAAAATGTCTTCCCGGATATCAACTGCCAACAAAGATCCTAACAAAGCCCCGAGTATGGCAGGTATTGACAGGTAAACTGCTTTGCGGAGGGGCAATATATTTTGTTGGCGAAAGCTGGTCGTTGCGGTAAGGGTTTGAATGGTGATGGCTATCCGGTTGGTTCCGTTGGCAATTCCGGGAGGCAATCCCAACATCATTAAAACGCTGAGCGAAATAATGCTTCCGCCACCTGCCAAGGTATTGATAAATCCCACCAGCAACCCGGCAGCGATTAAAGTTACCACTTCTGCCCAAGCCATACTACTAGTTTACTATTTCGTTTAAAATACCTATTAATTTGTCAATTTTAAATGGTTTCGACAGGTAGTTATCCATTCCGGCGGCAATACATTTTTCGGCGTCACCCTGCATGGCATTGGCTGTTAGGGCAATAATAGGGGTGTATGTATTGAGTGATTTTTCAATTTTCCGAATTTCCCGGGTAGCTTCGTAACCATCCATAACGGGCATTTGAATGTCCATCAAAATTACATCAAACGATTGTTTTTTAAACAGTTCAACTGCTTCCTGCCCGTTGTTTGCCAAGGTAACTTCCATGCCTGCTTTTTTCAGGCTAAAGGAGCTGATTTTTTGATTAATAAGATTGTCCTCAACTACCAGCACGCGAATTGTTTTACTTTTAAGTTTTTTACTTTGTGCTACAACAAGGTCTTTTTTTATATTTTGAGGAGGAGTTCCCTCTTTAAAGCCGGCGGTAAACCAAAAGGTAGAGCCACGGCCCGGTTTGCTTTCAACACCAATCTCTCCTTTCATCATATTGGTTAGCAATTTTGATATTGCCAATCCTAAACCTGTTCCTTCGTATTGTTTGGTTGAAGATGGGTCGAGTTGTGAAAAGCTTTTGAAAAGCTCTTTTTTCTTTGCTTCGGGTATTCCGATTCCTGTATCTTCAACCGAAACTTTGATGGTATGCAGCCCTTCTTTTATACCTATGTTTTCTACCGAAATCTTGACATGTCCTTTTTCAGTAAATTTAATGGCATTGTTAACAAGGTTTAGCACCACCTGTTTAAACCTGTACTCGTCGCCATTAACGTAAGCCGGAATATTTTTATCGATATTAACGTACAGAAGAAGTCCTTTTTCTTCAGCGCGACGCGACAGAATATCGTAAATCTCTTTCACCGGTTTATCGAGGCGAAAATCTTTGTTTATGAAGTTTATTTTCCCGGCTTCAATTTTTGAAAAGTCAAGGATGTCGTTGATAAGTACCAACAGATTTTCGCCTGAAGTAGAAAGGATGTTTACTATTTCTTTCTGTTTTTTAGTAAGCCTGGTTTCGTTTAAAATTTGGGCCATGCCAATGATGCCATTCAACGGGGTTCTGATTTCGTGACTCATATTGGCTAAAAACTGACTCTTTGTTTTAGTGCCTTCTTCGGCCAGGACTTTGGCTTTTTTAAGTTCTGCTTCGTATATTTTGTTGCTGGTAACATCCCACGAAATTCCGACCAGTCCTATTATTTCGCCCTGACTGTTTTTTACCGGAGCCAGGTTGGTGTTAAGCCATAAAGTTTTATTGTTTTTTTCAAGTTTTTCAGTAATATTATACTCCTCTACTCCCTGCTCCAGTACTTTCTTTTCATGTTTGCTGTAGCTTTTTAATAACAGATGACTAAATGTTAAATTTTGGAGGGTTTTACCAATAATTTTACTTTCGGGTAAATCGATAAAGTTAGTAAATGATTTATTCACTAACACGTAACGGTATTCCAAATCTTTGAAAAAAACAAAAGCCGGAATGGTGTTTAACAGAATATCCAATTCGTCAGCTCTCATCTGCAATTCGCTAAGCACTTTTTGAAGGTCGGAAGAGGTTTTGATAAGAAGTGAGTTGATGATATTTTTGTCTTTCAGATATTTTTTTAGTTGAAAATCCTTTATGATATCGCGTTGTTTGAGTTTATGGATATCATCAAGTATTGACTGCTTTAGCTGTTCAAAGTCATCAAAAGATTTTATCTTTTTTATTTTTTCATTTAAATCATCAAACAAATTGCTCATGAATCTTTTATTTTACCTCCTTAATTGAAACTAAAGTGTAGGTTTGGTTATAAAAGTCGCAGGTTTTCCCGGGGTTGGTACCAATTTCGCCATAGGTAAAAAATCCGGCAACAGGGACGTTCCATGTATCAGTAACCAGGCTTATTTCATCTTTTACCAAAGGCCCCAGGGCTAAGTGTCGTGCTATGCACGAAAACAGCAAAAAGAAATCGGACCCGGGGTTTTTATCAGCAAACTCCAGTACTTTTGATTTAGTTCCATCAATAACTTCAAAACCGGGGGAGCTTGAAAACATTACTGTACTTCCTTCAGGCACTGAACCGGCAAAAAGCAGGCTTCTGTCGTCTTTGTTAATACCCGTAACTGCTCTTAACGCATCGATGTTATCATCGCGTTTTATAAGCAGAGGGTACTCGAGACCAATAAGAGGCATGTCGTCGACATTAATATTAAGGTATTCGAGGTAAACATCCAAAGCGGGTTTGTAGTCAACCGTATAAACAACATTACCTTTTGATTTAGTTACGGTAAGATTTGTACCCAGACCTACCCATCCTGAAGTTGCCATGCCCGAAAGCTGTATTTTTTCATTGTCGAAAACAATCAGGGTAGCCCCACTGTTACTAACGGTGTTTTCGTCGAAAACAAATGTTTCTTTAAATTTTCCATCATCGCCGGCCAATCCTCCAAACATAACCAGATTGTTTCCGGCAACCTCTTTAATGCCTTCCACAAAACGTTGTCCATCCAGGTCGAGGCCGCTGGCTCCAACTATCACCGATGGATTTTCAAACTGTTTAGCAATAAACTCTCCAACTTCTTTTCCAAAGTCAAACGAATCAGATGCTCTTCTTTTAAAAAGATGGTGTTTAAAATAGGTAGGTTTTAAATCGATAAGCGTAAAAACACCTGATTGATTATACACTCCATTTTCTGCATTGTTAAACAACAGTTCACCACTTGAGGTTTCTCCAAAAAGCTTTATTTCGTGTTTGTTAAATTCGTTAATGATATCAGCAAGGGGAAATTCAACCGATAAAAATGCAAAAGCCAATGTTGGTTTGAAATTAGCTGTTGATACTAAAGCTGACAATTTTTGTTTAAATTCCTCCAGGGTTTTGGCAGAAAATGATTGTGTTTTCATGATTTACAGTTTTATACCTACAAATCTAACAAAAAATCAACGACAATCAGCCGTTTAGTGCAGAATCTATTTCTCGCTCTTTGAGTCCGTCCCAGCCTTGCGCTTTCAGGTCGATAGCCTGATTGTCGGCAGTAATTAGTCGTTTGCCGTTTTCCGGTTCTGTCATGTAGCCTATTACCGAAACATCTTTTATTTTCACAATTTTTTCGTAATCGGATTGTTTAATGGTAAAAAGCAGCTCGTAATCTTCGCCGCCATTAAGGGCTGCCACGGTTGGAACAATTTTGAACTCACGTGCTACATCGTAGGTTTGCTGGTCGATTGGGAGTTTTTCTTCATAAATCATGCAACCCGTGTTCGAGTTTTTGCAAAGGTGGAGTATTTCGGATGCAAGACCATCGGAGATATCAATCATTGAAGTAGGAAGAATTTTTTGTTCACGCAGTTGGTCAACAACATCAATACGAGCTTCGGGTTTAAGCTGTCGCTGAATGATGTAATCGTTGCCACTCAGCTCGGGCTGCATGTTAGGATTCGCCTTAAAAACCCGTTTTTCCCTTTCAAGCACCAATAATCCAATGTAGGCAGCACCTAAATCGCCGCTTGCGCAAATCAGATCGCCTTGTGCAGCACCTGAACGGTAAGTTATTTGAGGTTTTTCCACCTCTCCAATTACGGTTACCGAGATAAACAATCCTGCTTTTGAAGAGGTAGTATCGCCACCCACAAAGTCAACCTGATAAAGCTTACAGGCCATTTTAATTCCTGCGTAAAGTTCCTCCAGTGCCTCAACGGTATATTTTGCCGAAATTCCCAGGCCTACCACAATTTGTTTGGGTTTGCCATTCATGGCCGCCATATCCGAAAAATTAACGATGGCGGCTTTGTACCCAAGGTGTTTTAGCGGTGTATAGGTTAAATCAAAATGAACTCCTTCAATTAGGAGGTCGGTAGAAACCAACGTATGGAAGCCGGCTCTGCCTTTAATAACTGCGGCATCATCGCCAACCCCTTTAATAGTTGTTTTTTGGCTGGTTTTAAAATCGCTTGTTAATATATCAATAAGGCCAAATTCTCCCAATTCGGCTACTGTGGTTAGCTTTTCACTGTTCATTGTTTATCTGTTTTTCGGTATTACACACTTTTTTATCCTCTATCACAAAGGTAGTTAATCCTGTTGAATTGGTTAAAACTAAAAAACCCCTGCCTTTTTGTAAGACAAGGGTAATAGTACCTTTTTATGCGGTACCGGAATAATCCGGAATGATATTGTTAGGCTTTAGCTCCTTCTACAACCAGTTTTCCTTTGTAATAAAGGTCGCCGTCAACGTAGTAAGCACGGTGATAAACATGAACAACACCGGTTGTGGGGCAAGTGGCCAGCTGAGGTGCCGTTGCTTTATAATGGGTTCTTCTTTTATCTCTTCTGGTCTTCGAAATTTTTCTTTTAGGATGTGCCATTTCTTTATGTTTT
>CAZKGB010000079.1:0-9207 GCA_964551935.1 uncultured Lentimicrobiaceae bacterium
TGCCATATTTTAATTTTTCAAAAAGCTTATACGGATTTTGTGTTTCAATCACCAAAGCCGGTGTGTTTGGGAGTAACTGCCACGGCTGCAGTTGGTGTGGTTTGGTGTTTTTGATAAACAGAGCCACAACCGTTAACACAATTATTACTGTTACAGTTCCTGCAATTAATCCTTTTTTCATACAGTCAATATCCTTTATTAGGTTGGCGATGTGGAATGCTTTTTCGTAATGATGTTTCTAACTAAAATCGTTCCCAACCTCCAATCATTCGGTCAACCCTGTTTGAGCAGGGATCGTTTATTTTTGTGAAAAAGAGGTTGTCCTTGTCTTTTACCTTCCACCAATATTTTCCGGGTTTGTTCACACAGGTTTTCGACGATGAGTCGTACATGAAAATCACTTCCGCATCTTTAATCAACAGGGTACCTTTAATTACCTTGCTTTCGTCAACGCCTGCCAATTCCATTTTAAAAGAGGTACCCGAAATAGTTAGCATGGTTCCGTCGTATGTGCTGTACCAACTGCCCTCGATGGGCGACATTATCTCTGTAGTTCCTTTGCCGGCGGAAACTTCTGTGTTTACGTTTCGCTGTGTTACAACAACTTCCTCTTGCGGAGTGTTGTTAATAAACAGGTAACTGACTGCATAAGACAACAGGCCAACCAGGACAATGATAATCAGTAAAATAGGAAGATTGACGGAGGACTTTTTTTTCGTTTGTTTTTGTTTAGCCGACATATCAAATTTTTTTTTGCTAAGTTAAACGAAATTTTAAACCTCAGCCTATTTAATAACTACCAACTTTGAAGTTTCAACGTTGTTTCCCACCTGCAAGCGAGCGTAATAAATTCCGGCTTGCAAATCGCTAACCACCACATCAATTTTTTTGGAACCTTTTTGCTGGGTTTGGTTAACCAGTGTTTTAACCATCCTGCCGTATGAATCGTACAGGTTAAGATGAACCGGTTTCGTTTCGGGAAGGTAGTATTGCAAGGAGGTCTTATTGCTAAAAGGATTGGGGTAGTTGCGCAGGTTAAAACGTGGGCTTGTTGGCTGATGGTCATTTAATCCCAATACAACCGATGGTGTGATGTGGGTGTAGCAAACGTCTTCCTCTCCGTTAAGGGTGTTGGCCCAGGCAAGATGAGCACCATTTTCATCTGAAACCATATCGAAGTAATCGCCCATTTTATTTTGGTTGGGATATCCCAGATGTGGGTTAAACACACCGGATATCTTTTTGTTGGTTGACCATGTTTCGCCGTGATCGACTGAAAAGGAGTAATACAAAGCAGAATTATCGGGATGGTCGGCAGGAGCATTTCGGGTGTCGAGCCAAACCACGTCGATACGGCCATCGGGTGCTACCGACATGGTTCCCATCCACTGGGTGTTGGTAAAGCTCAGGTCGTCGTTTACTCTGATGGGTGTGTCCCACGTTAAACCACCATCAGTACTTCTGGAAAACATCACGTCACCGGGATCGTAAAATGAGATGCGTTGAACGGTAGCCAACACGTAAACGTATCCCCGTCCCGGCCCATCCGATTTGTCAACGTCAACCCATGCCTGACCAAGTAATCCCGAAGGGTTAATGTTTGTCCATCCCGAAAGCTGTCCGTCAAGCGATACCCAGGTTGTCATGTCCCATTTTATATCGGACCCCTGCAATTTTGCGTTGGTCGATTTGTCAATAATCACGCCGTCGTTGTAGCCCCAGGAGGCACCTACTTCGTAAAGTTCACCATCCGGTCCAACGGCTAAGGTTCCCCAATAAGGGTCGTTGTTAACAGGTGTGCAATCTTCGTAGCTTTCGCCACCATTGGTAGAACGTGTAAAACTTCCGGTGTTGCAAATGGAAAAAGACTGGTTCCAGCTGGCATAAATATTATCGGAGCCCAAACCGTCGGTACGGTCGATGCGCATCCATTGCTTGTCGCCACCTTGGGCAAAAGTACCATCGTCCCAGTCAAAGCCGCCATCCGTGATTCGAAAAACATCGCACCACATATTATCGCTGTTGTCAACGGTAAGGCTGTTGTAGTAAAAGTTTCCGTTTTTATCAAAATCTAAAACAGGATCAGAACGAAAAACGCCGGGGTCAATAACGCCCGGGAAGGTCCATGTTTCACCTCCGTCATACGAGTAGCCGTAGCCGGCCTGACGAAAGTTGTTGTTGACGTTGTCAAACTGACGCCACCCGATAACAATCCTGCTTGGGTTGGTAGGGTCGACGGCTATGGAAGGTTCGTTGGCAGCATCACCGGTAATGTTGTTGCCGTTGGCATCAATATTTACCTGATGTGTAAAATAGGTGGTCGTGTCAAAACGGTATCCGGGTGAACTTCCCATACTTTCGCGTGATACATGTTGATATGCATCCTCAATTTTTTCGTGAAGTCTGGTAGAGGCAACCTGTTGTGAAAATACCGGTAAAGCAAGCACAATACTAAAAAAAACCATTAAATAAAACGATAATTTAAAATTAGAGACAACTGACAACATAGGTGAAAAATTCATTTTTTATAAGTATTAAAATTTGTGTAAAAATATTTAATTAAGGCTTACTTAACAAAGTACTGACAGTTTAATTCTGTCATCCGTTGTTTACAACGTTATTTTTAAAAAAAAAAGTTAAGAAGGTAGCGCTTTACTATCACCAATACCGGAAATGTGATATATTTGCCGTCAATTATTAACCAAAAAAATGAGAAATGGTACTACCAACCAATTTAAAACATGTTGTTACCGAAGATGAGTACAACGAGATTTTAAAAAATCACGAAAATGTAATGATATGTTGTGGCCGTATGGGGCCTATGTGTGTTCCGGTTTACGATATTATGGAAGAGCTTCAGGAGGAGTACAAGCATGTTGAGTTTCGTGATATGTTATTTGATAATCCTCATGCTCATGTAATTCGTAATTTGCCTCAATGCAGAGGTTTTATGGGGCTGCCTTTCACCATCTATTATAAAAATGGTCAGGTTGTCGCCGCTACCAGCAGCATTCAGTCGCAAGAGCAAATTACCGATATTTTAAATAGAGAGTTTGGAGCATAAAACAACTTCGATAACTGTTTGATTTATGGAAGAAAAAAAATATGATGTAATTGTATTGGGAGGCGGTGCTGCCGGTCTTACAGCAGGTATTTATCTGGGGCGATCCAAGGTGAAGGCTGTTGTGCTTGATACGGCAACCATCGGGGGGCAAATGGTATTGACATACGAAATTGCCAATTATCCCGGAGTTGCATTAACCACCGGATATCAGCTTTCTTCCATTATGAAGAAGCAGGCTAAATCGTTTGGTTGCGATATTAAGGCCAATGTAAGGGTTACAGCGCTTGAGCTGAAAGGGGAGGAGAAATCGGTTACGGTTGCTGATAAGATAATTTACAAAGCCCCGTCCATAATTCTGGCTACCGGAGGACGTTCACGCATGTTGAATGTTCCGGGCGAGAAAGAGTTTAAGGGACGAGGTATTTCGTATTGTGCCACTTGCGACGGTGATTTCTTTCAGGATAAAGAGATTATTGTTGTAGGCGGTGGTAACTCAGCCCTGGAAGAGGCGGTGGCTTTGACAAAATATGCCAGTAAGGTAACTGTTTTGCATGAGTTCGATCATTTTCAGGCATTTGAACATGCAATTGACGAAGTTAAGGCAAACCCGAAAATTGACTTTATCATGGAGTCGCATATTACTGAGTTTGCAGGTGATGAAAGTCTTCGTAAAGTGAAATATAAAAACTTAAAAACGGGCGAGCAGTTTGAAAAAGCCATCGACGGAGTTTTTATTTTTATTGGATACGAGGCCAATACCGAAGCGCTGCACGATACCGGGATTGCACTGAATCGCTGGAACGAGATTGTTGCCAACGAAAAAATGGAGACCAACATTCCGGGGGTATATACAGCCGGAGATTGCCGGGCCAAGCAGTTCAGGCAAATAACCACCGCCGTTTCCGATGGTACCATTGCAGCCCTTAATGCGATGACTTATATCAACCGGAAATAACAGGGCTGTTGATGAATAGCCTTTTTAGCGGCAAAACGATTTTATTTTTTTACAAGCCTTATCATTTAAGCTCACGGTTTTTAATCGTGGGCTTTTTTATTGATGTGGCAATAATCCCGGCCTAAAAATAATTGCTTAACTGTAAAATTATCCATATCTTTGAAAGCACGAACGAGCCCTTGGCCTGCGACACTGATTTAAGTTAATACGGCAAAGTAAACTTTGCATTCACTATAAACTCTACATTATGGAAATTAACAGCAATTTTTTTCTTGTTGAAGATGGTCAGCACCCGATTTCAAAACTATCTTGTACAAAGAATACGGAGAAGTTTGGTTCGGGAATGCCCGACACCATTGTTATTCATTATACGGCAGGCAGCAGTGCTGCTTCGTCGGCCAATTACTTATGCCGCGACGAAATTAAAGCCTCCGCGCACATCGTTATTGGCCGTAATGGTGAGATTTATCAATTGGTTCCGTTTGATACCATCGCCTGGCATGCCGGGACAAGTGCTTACGGGGGGCGCACCATGCTTAACAAGTATTCTGTCGGTATCGAGCTCGCCAACGCGGGTGTTCTGATAAAAACAGGCAACGAATACCAAGCGTGGTTCGGGACGAAATACCCGGCTTCCGATGTGGTATATGCTACCCATCGCAACGAAACCAAACCGCGCTATTGGCAAGCCTACACCGACAAGCAAATTGAGGTTTGCCGTGACGTTTGCGAGGCGCTGATTAATAAATTTGCCATTAAAGATATAGTGGGGCATGAAGAGATTGCACCCGGACGAAAACAGGATCCCGGTCCTGCTTTTCCTTTGGACAGTTTTAGAGAAACCCTGCTGTTAAAAAATGAGTCAGACGCTCCTAATCTTTTAAATGCCAAAGGGGAAGTTACAGCGAACCTGCTAAACATACGATCGGGAGCCGGTATTAATTATGAAAAAATTGCCAAGCCCCTGGAAGCAGGAACAAAAGTAAAAGTGCTGGAGGAGCGCGAAGGCTGGTTCAGGGTTACCACAACCATCGAAGGATGGGTGAGCAAAAGTCATGTAACCATTAAAGCAAAATGAACCGTATTTTACTGCTTATATTAATCGCGGGGGCTGTTTTCCTGCTCATCCTGTTTGCCGTTAAACCCGAGCTTATAGGTAATATTTGGTTATGGCTGATAGGACTTTCAGGGGTTATTGTAAAAGCCTCACAATCGCTGCTTAGCTATTTTCAAAAACTATTTGGCGGTAACAAGGAACAAAATGAAACAAATTCTGCCAAAACGGACAAACCTGATGCAAGCATGAATAAAGTGACCTCAGATAAGGTTGATCACTTTACGGGGTTAACCATTCGGTTATTGCGCTATTTCGACGACGGCGAAACAACCGTGGGTATGCTTCTGATTAATAACCGCTTTTATTGCTACACCCTCGAAGATACTTACCACGAAATAAAGGTTGCCGGTGAAACCCGCATTGCTGCCGGTACCTACAGCATAAAGTTTAGAACTGAGCTGTCGCCCTTTACGCTGACCATGCGGGAACGATATCCCGAATGGTTTACCTATCATCTGGAGCTATTGAACGTACCCGGATTTAAACACACTTACATACACAATGGTGGCGACAATACCGATACCAAAGGGTGTATCTTGGTTTCCGACAGCATTACCGTTAACAACGAAAACACTTTCTTTTCCAATTCACGGGAAACATTTCGAAGGCTTTACCTTTTCGTTTCGGAACAACTGAACAACAATGTACCCGTCAGAATTATTATTGACGACGAAAAATGGATGAATAATTTAAACTAATCTATCATGATTGAACTAAACAGAATATCAAAATCGATAAAAGAAAAAAAGTTTTTAAACAAACTCTTTATCGGGTTAATGTGTTTGGTGGAGTTGATTCTGCTGGGCGGTATTGTGCATATAATTGTTCAGTTTATTAAAAATCCCGGCGATCAGCTGTACAATTTAACAGCCCTGGGGCTGATGATTATTTGGTTTGGTATTTTGGTGGCTTATTACGCCTGGGCGGTCTATTTCTACAACATCAATCTGGGATTGACTAATGAGGATTGGGCTGAAATCCGCGAGAAAAAACTTCACTCTCCCGAAAGTGCCGACAACGCTCCTGCAGAAAACCCGAATATCAACGAAACGCTGGGGTTGCCCACTGGGACGGTTCGCGGTTCGCTGGCGCTGACCTTGATGGTAGCTGCCATGGCCATGACCATTGCCGCGTTGGGTATGGATACCACGGTTAAAGAAAACACTTTTATTGTTGATAACTTCGATTTTATTAAAACCGCCTTCCTTATGATGATTGCCTTCTATTTTGGGCATAAATCACTGGAGCTGATTGGCTATAAAAGCAAGCATCTTTATCGTGCCGGAGAAGAGGCCGGTAGTAACGAAACAAGAGCGTCGATGAGGGCGCCCGCTCCACAACCGGTTAGCAATATTTCGGAAGTAAAGAAGGTGTTAAAAAAGGGAGAACCACTTCCGGAAGATGATAATCAATCCGATTCTGCCGCCGATTTTAGTAACGATGATGCATTAATGTAAAATGAAAAAACCTGCTTACATATTATTTGCATTGCTGATACTGCTTTCTTCAGGTTGTCAAAAAAATAAGCGTTATCTGGTGGTTAGCAAAATTAAAAGCACGGCTAAACTGGCTACCACCGAAACGGTAATCGACAAGGTAATCATCGGCCAAAAAAAGAAGAGTATCTTCGGGTTGGTACGACTGGGCAATGCCGAGTTCGTGGCGTATTCGCAAGCCATCGTTAAAACAGGTATCGATTTGACTAAAATAACGCGTAACGACATCAAAATTGACGGAAACATTATTGAACTTAATCTGCCACCCGTGGAGGTGCTTGATTTTGCCTATCCCTTTAATAAATACGTTATCGACACGGTTTTGTCGGACAACGATATCTTTAATCGAATTGACGTTGTTGACCAGGAAAATTTTTATCGGATGGCAGAAAACGATATTCGCAAACAGTTGAAATATATGGGCATTGTGGAGCAAACCCGGGAAAATACCCGGAAGTTGCTGGAAGGTCTGTTGACCAATCTTGGCTATAAAGAGATTTATATCACCTTTTCGGATACGGTGAATTTGATTCAGCAGGTAAAAATGGATATTTTAAAACAGTAATGGGAAACTTATTTACCAAAGGAGCTTCGTTGATACTGCAAATAATTTTTGTGGTGGCACTGGTGTTGGTTTTTGCCTGGTACGATCCGTTTGATATATTTACGCCAACAAAAACCACCCTTAAAAATACTCCGGTTCAGGTAGAGAGTATTAAGCAAATTGGCCAGCTTATTACGGCCGAATATTATGGCGAGGTCATTTCATCGCTTCAGGAGGTGATAAACGAAAAAGACTATCAAAATGCTATGCAGTTTGATACCGTGGTGAACGACCTTCATGAGGAATTTAAAGAAGCTGTAAAAGAATTTTCCGAAGAAAAGGTGAAAGGGAGGAGTAAGAAAATTTATAAGGCCTTTGTCAATGAATACAGTGGACTGGTAAATAATGAACAATTTGGCTCATACCTCTATTTTATTAATGAGAAGTTAAGAGGAAATCAATATAATTTGAAAGATCCTGCCAGAGAGCTCAATCCCTATTATACGCGCAGGTTGATAAAGAAACTTTGTACTGATAAAGTTTGGAGAAATAAGTTGTTTGCCTTACAAACGGATGAATTTAAAAGTATCACTAAAAAGGCAAAGCAAGAAAAGCTAAAAAAGGAGTTTCGGCACAGCAGACTGGTGCTCATTGGCAGAGGTTGGGTAAAAGCCGGTTTCGATTTCAGGAATTTCTCCAACCGGAATTTCAGGTATGATGCCACCCGGCACCGCATCCATTTTATCGGCATGGAACCACAAATATTGAGTGCCACCATTAATCCGTGGTTTATTCCCGAGGAGGGTGTCGAAGGGTTTGAATTCCTTATTGCAGAGCGGGGTGCCAGATTTAAACCCGAGTACACCAACATTGTTAAGCAGCGCTGTTTAGACAAGTTGCAGCAGCAGGCATTGGAAAAACAGATATTACTTAAATCAAAAGAAAACGCCGAGCAAAATCTGCGGAGTTTCTTCTCTTTGCTGTTAAACGACGACGTTAAAGGGGTTTATTTCCACACCAATTATCTTACCTACATGTCGAATGTTATTTTGCAGGATTCTGTAATTTCCAACGAAGAGCTTCTTACCATTGATACGGCCATCGTTTATTACTACACCAACTACGATGACCAAGATAAAATGGAAACCATCGCCACCTTTATTAAAAACATGCACAAGCATAAAGCCACCATTTACGGCGAAACAATTCATCTAAACAATTATTCGTCTCAACTTTTTACCCTCTTTATCGATCGCGTCCTTGATTCATTAGAAATCGTAAATGTGATTAACAAACAAAAAGCCGCCTCTTTGACGGATACCTTATGGAGTAGCGAACTTTTTAGTGCCGGCTGTTTTAACACGATGGGCGACACGCTTGACGCCACGCAGCGTATGGCCATCGACTCCGCGTACCAGGCAGCACAAAAAAACAACAGGACTGATTTTTGTAACGATGTGACCAGACTAATACATTCCTTTCAAATAAAAGCTGATACCATCGTCAAGCTTAATTGCCGATAGCGTGGCAATTCCTAAGGCGTGAATGCCCTTTCTTTACAAAAGACATTCTTGCGTTAGGGGGCAACCCACTACTCAGGATATCCCTCCTTTTACCTTTCGACAGGCTTCGGTATCTTTCGACACCCTTCGACAGGCTCAGGGGTCGAGCTCAGGGGTCGAGGGGATGACGTTGGATTGGGTTCCGGTACCACCCGGCGTCTTGGCGAGCCGCGATAGCGGCGTGGCAATTCTCCTGGCATCAATGGCACACTTCGGCCATAGGCCGTCTTGCTATGGAGCGTGTTGTGTAGCTTGAGTTTTTTAGTTTTTCAAAAGCACTTTCGCGCTCAACGCTCGTAAAAGAATTTTCCCTCCTTTTTCATGACTGTCATTCAAAAGATCAATGAAGTTTCCATCGGGAATAGTAATCTCACTTTCATGGTCAGAAAGATTAAAAAGAACATAAATTTTATTTTTATCATCTTGTCTCAAGTAGCTGAGAATTTTCCCGTCGGTTTTTAAAAATTTA
>CAZKGB010000080.1:0-9159 GCA_964551935.1 uncultured Lentimicrobiaceae bacterium
GTAATATTGTGCAAATATACATTAATACGGACGTAAAAGTGTGAAAAAACACACTTTTTCGTCGGAATAATTGTATTTTCTTTTTGCAAATAGGGGAAGAAAGAAAAAAATTACAACCCTTTAGGATAACAAACAAAGTATTTGGTAGTGGGCTTGTCCATCACCGTGATGTTTAACTGGTCGGAAACCTCGGCAATATCATTCACGGAACCGTCTTTGAACAAAATATTAATACGGTCGGAGCCGGGTTGATAGGTGTAATTGGAGGTGTGGTCGGTAAAGCAGAAATAATCGACCTCTTCCTCTTTCAGGTGATATTTATCTTTGGCTGCTTGACGTAATGCATCAAAGTACGATGTATCAATGGGGTTGTTGCCCATCTCAATCTTAAAAAGTCGTCTGTTAACCAATGCTTTGCTCAATTCTGACAAAACAAGATCCTTGTGGTTTACCCAAACCTTTAAAGCTGAAAAAATATCATAATCATCCAGATTGGAAAAATGATGCAGGACCTCCGGGTTTTCTTCAAAATCGGTTTTAGAAATGGTGTTGGTCAAAAAATAATTCAGTGCCGGTGTGGCAAACAGCTTTTCTCCCCTCAGCGAAAGCTCCCTGGCTCGTTTTAAAACACGGGTAATCATGTACTCGGCCACCAACACCGTTTTATGCAGATAAACCTGCCAGTACATTAGCCTGCGTGCAGTTATAAACTTCTCAACGGAATAAATTCCTTTAGCCTCAATAACAGGTTCATCGTTGGCAACTTCAATCATGTTGAGTAGCCTTTCGTAGTTAATAACCCCTTCGGAAACTCCTGTGAAAAAGCTGTCTCGTTTCAGATAATCCAGTCGATCCATATCAAACTGGCTCGAAATAAGTTTGTGAAAAAACTTTTTCGGGTACCTGTTCTCAAAAATGGAAAGCGCCAAATCAAGCTTACCGTTAAAATGCGCATTTAACTTTTTCATAAAAAGAATCGAAATCTCCTCGTGGTGAAGCGTGGTAACAATGGTGTGCTCCAGGGCATGCGAGTAAGGGCCGTGCCCGATATCGTGCAGTAAGATGGCAAGTTGTGCCCCCGTCATCTCCTCATCCGAAATGGAGTGGCCTTTTAACTTCAACTCAAACAAGGCTCTTCCCATCAAGTGCATGGCTCCCAACGAGTGATGAAAACGAGTGTGTAAAGCTCCGGGATAAACCAGGTGCGTGAGGCCAAGTTGCTTGATTCGACGAAGGCGCTGAAAGTAGGGATGCTCAATAACATCAAAAACAACTTCGTTGGGAATGGTGATAAAACCGTAAACAGGATCGTTGAAGATTTTTCGTTTGTTGACCTTTTTAACGCTCATAATTTTTGTTAATTTTGTTTGTTCCGGTTAGCGTTATGCAATATAAAACCGATTTTTGCTTTTACTTTACAAAACTATCATTTAAATTTTCCAAAAACAGCAAACGATGAGTAAAATTAGAATTTTATGGGCTGACGATGAAATTGACCTGTTACGACCTCACATTATATTTCTTCGGGAAAAAGGTTATGAAGTAGAACCTGTTAACAACGGCAGCGATGCCATTGAGTTGGCGCATGAGCAACATTTCGATATTGTTTTTTTGGATGAACAGATGCCCGGTATTTCAGGAATCGAAGCGCTTGAAAAGATCAAAGAGGAGTTCCCGAATCTTCCGGTGGTGATGATTACCAAAAGCGAAGAAGAATCGATTATGGAAGATGCTATCGGTTCCAACATAGCCGATTATCTTATAAAACCGGTAAAACCCACTCAAATACTGCTTTCGCTTAAACGCAACCTGGAGAACCGGAAACTGGCAAGCGAAAAAGCTACCATGAATTATCAGCAACAGTTTCGTGAATTGTCGATGCGAATGATGGACAGGCTCGAAAGTAACGACTGGGCTGACATTTACAAAAAGCTGGTGCGTTACGAGTTGGATTTAGAAAAGTCGGAAGACGATAATATTTTGGATATTCTTAATATGCAGAAAACGGAAGCCAACAATAGTTTTATAAAATATTACGAAGATAACTACTACGATTGGCTGCATGGTAATTCCGACGATAAGCCTGTTTTGTCGCAAACACTCTTTAAGGAAAAGGTTTTCCCGTTAATCGACAATCAGGAAAAAACATTTTTTCTGTTGATTGATAATTTGCGTTACGACCAATGGAAAATCATTCAACCCATGATTGAAAATTATTTTAGGGTTGAAGACGACAGTATCTATTACAGTATCCTGCCAACCACCACGCAATATGCACGTAATGCCCTTTTTTCGGGAATGATGCCGGGCGAAATACGCAAACATTATCCTAACTACTGGACCGATGAAGAGGATGAAGGTTCCAAAAATCAATACGAATACGAATTGCTGAAGGAACAGCTAAAACGGAATGGCAAACATCTGAAAACATCGTATCACAAGGTGTTAAATCTTGATTTTGGCCGTAAGCTGGCTGATAATATTGCCAACCTGATGCAAAACGATTTCAATGTAATTGTTTACAACTTTGTGGATATGCTTTCGCATGCCCGTACCGAGATGGAGATAATCAGGGAGCTTGCCGATGATGAACCTGCCTATCGCTCACTGATGGCTTCCTGGTTTGAACATTCATCGCTGTTCGATATTATTAAGTATCTCTCCGACAAAAATGTAAAACTGGTTATCACCACCGACCACGGTTCGGTGCGGGTGCAGGACCCGGTAAAAATTGTTGGCGATAAAAACGTTAACACCAACCTTAGGTATAAATATGGTAAAAACCTTGCTTACAATGCCAAAGAGGTTTTCGAGATGGCAGAACCTAACGATTACTATCTGCCAAAAATTAATGTCAGCACCCGGTGGGTTTTTGCCCGGGCAGGAAATTTTTTCGCCTATCCCAATAATTACAATTATTACGTAAAGTATTATCGCAATACGTTTCAACATGGGGGTATCTCGATGGAGGAGGTGATGATTCCGGTTATCACACTGAAATCAAAATCGTAACAAAAACAAAATTAGAATTTCTAAAACTCAACTATTAGCAAAATTAAAATCTACAGCATCTAAAAATGGAAAAACAGTTAATTGTTAATAATTTAATTGAATTGCCCAATGCGGCAACTACCATCTTAAAAGATATCGGCAGCCATAAAGTGGTAGCCTTTTTTGGAAAGATGGGTGTTGGAAAAACCACACTGATAAAAGCATTGTGCAACCAATTGGGCGTTGAAGATGTTGTTAGCAGCCCGACGTTTGCATTGGTTAATGAGTACCTTACAGAAAAGGAAGAATCGGTTTTTCATTTTGATTTCTATCGTATCGAATCCATCGAAGAGGTTTTCGACATTGGTTACGAAGAGTACATTTACAGCGGTAATTTTTGTTTTATTGAATGGCCCGAAATGATGGTGGAACTTTTACCCGAATCGTACGTATATCTAACCATTGAAGAAAATGACGATGGAACCCGGGTAATAAGCTACCGGGTTCCCGACTAAGAAAAACCATATTTTATGGAAGATTCAGGAAAACAAATGCTGCATTTTGGTAAAGAACAGTTGTTGCCACAGGAAGAGATGCTGGAACCTGTTACTCCGCGTAAAAAGTTGTTCATAGGTATTCCAAAAGAAAATATTGAAAACGAATCACGTGTTCCGTTAACCCCGGAGGGGGTTCTGTTTTTAACTGAAAACGGTCATCGGGTTGTGGTGGAAGCAAATGCCGGAATGGCGGCAAATTTTACCAACCGGGAGTATGCTGATTCGGGTGCTGTAATTGTAGATACGGCCTCAGAAGTCTATCAGTCGGATATTATTTTAAAAATTGCCCCTCCCACATTGAGCGAGACCGAGTTGCTAAGTCGAAACCAGGTGCTTTTTTCATCGGTGAACCTACTCAGTCAAAACAAAACCTTTTTTGAAAAGCTTTCTCAAAAAAGGTTGTTGGCCATCGGTTACGAATACATCCAGGATAAAACGGGAGCTTTGCCGGTGGTAAAATCGATGAGCGAAATAGTGGGTAACACCTCTATTGTAATTGCTGCCGAATATCTGAGCAACCGGCTGTTTGGCAATGGTGTTATTTTGGGAGGGTTTCCGGGCATTAAGCCTACTGAGATAGTTATCATTGGCGCGGGAACCGTAGCTGAATACGCTGCCCAGGCTGCGCTGGGTATGGGAGCCACGGTTAAAGTTTTTGATAATTCGATCTACAAACTGCGTACCTTACAAAAAAATCTGGGAGCCAGAGTTTTTACATCCGTTTTGCAGCCTGTTGTTTTGGAAGAGGCACTGTTGCATGCTGATGTGGTAATTGCTGCCAAACACTCTTCAAAAGGAATTTCCGATTGTTTTATCCCTTCCGAAACCGTGCAAAAGATGAAACAGGGAAGTGTTATTGTTGACGTGAGTATCGACCAGGGAGGCTGCTTTGAAACATCGAAGCCAACCAACCACAATAACCCTGTTTTTATCGAACATGGCGTAACACACTATTGCGTTCCAAACATTGCATCAAGAGTACCACATACCGCTTCGCTGTCGCTCAACAACTTCCTTACACCTCTGTTATTAAGTATTGGTGAAGCGGGAGGAGTTGCCCAGTACATTAAGCAGGATGACTCGTTTAGTAAAGGAGTTTACATTTTTAACGGTACGCTTACCAGCAAGCAAATTGGCGAGCGCTTCGACTTACGGTATCGCGATTTGGATCTGTTGCTGGCAGCTTTCAGATAACCTGCTTTTCATAGCCGGACTGATGCGGTTGGATGTGTTGTAAATGATTAATGGCTCAAGCAGCCGTTGATAATGTTTCTTTCCTATTCCCCGCCCTAAAGGACGGGGCAAAAACACTACAATTTTGTGAAAATATCTCCCCGGCTTCAATGTCCGCGTTTGGCAAAAGGTCTTCTTGCCTTAGGGTATTATTGATAGCCTTACGAATGCAAACCATGCGATGTGGTTACGTTCGGATTGCAAATCCGGACGAGCTGGTGGATAGCGTAATCGTCTGCAATTTCCTTTTCGGTCGAAGAAGGCAAGTGGGAGGAGACCGGAAAGGTGGAAAAGAAAAGTGCACCTAATACTTTAAAATAATGCCAAATCGTACAATACGCGGGCTGTCATAAAAATTAGGATTATAAAGATGCTGCTGATATAAAAAACGAAACGATTCGGGGGAGTACTGATTGTTAATATAATCTTGATTTGCAGGGTCGGCAAGAAACCCGTCATCAGTAGCATTGCCTGTTTCGGAATAAACCTGAAAAACATTCTTTGAAGAAAACAGATTTTCAATAAGCAAATAGGCAGTTAGTGTGCCTCTTCCCGAGAGCACAAAATCACGCTGAATATTCAGGTTGACAAACTGGAAAGCAGGAGTACGCGTTGTCACATCAACATGATTAATATTGGTATAATGATAAGGCGTTCCATGTCGATACTGATAATAAACAGCGGTTGAAAATCCCTTTAAAGATCTGTTTTTATTGCTAAAACGATATTTTGCATGCAAGTTAAGAACCAGATCGCTTACAAAATAATAATTCATATCTTCCTTGTGTGGATAGTTTTTTACAAAATTCACTCCCCCGCTTAATCCCGAAGGCAGGTTGTTAACCCACTGCAGGCTTGCCTGAAATCCATTGGTGGAAATCCTGTTTGTCGCATTAATAACGGTAACATACGTATGGGGATAAGCTGCTAACATTACTTTTGGATAAATATAGTTGTCGAGGGTAGTTTGGAAAAAGGAGAGATCCCCCGTGAGGTTTTTCCATAGCAGGGATTTTATGCCGACAAATAATTTACCGCTGCGTATGGGTTTTAAAGCGGGGTTGGGAATAATTTGTGAATCATCAATAAAATAGTTGTAAATATCGGGGCGAAAGTCAGAATAGGCAACCGGATTTCTTGTAAACGATGCATAATGCACATATAGGTTTGTTTTTTTAGCAATTAAATAGTCAAGTGCAATCTGAGGCAACAGGTTCACGGCTCTGGGGTAGTCCTTAAAAGTCATCCCGGGCGTCCAGTTTTCATCTGACAAACCTCTGACATTGGGGTATTTTAAATAGGGTGAAATACCTTGGCCGGCATCAAGTAACGAAGGATCAGAAATTTCACGCCCTATGGCATCGAACCAGTTATCCCCGTGCCTGAAACCGGTAACGTCTTGGGGATTGTAAACGCTGTTAACATATACTTTATAATCATCTCCAATATTGTCGGGTTTAAAAAAATCCACCTTCCCTTCAAGTTGTGCCTCTTCCACGGTGTTAATGTCCATCAAGGAGTAATCATCCTTTAAAACGGGATGATGTGCATCGAAAACATCTAACCGGAGTCCCAGTCTGACATGCAGGTTTTTCCAGTTAAATTCATCCTGTGCATAGGCAGCCCAATACTCTGGCTTTTCTGCATTCATGCTGTAGTCATCAAAAAAAGCATAGGGATCGCTACTGTTTTTTACCTTGTTCCCTAAATAGTCGTAACCGGCATAACTTACAATCGAATTGCCTCCATTGAACAACTCTCCGGCGGTAAATAGATTCAGGTTTAATAAATTATCCGGAGTGTTGATGGTGTGCATCGTACCGCTTTTATCGTAATAGCTGATGGTATTGTTATTCTGATCATACGAGTCAATCAAAATATAATCTAATCCGTCAACAGGAAGTCCCAATGCTTTTCTCAGATTCTTGTCAAAATCCCCTTGATGAATTTCATCATATTTTCTGTTATACATAACGGTATCAACTACCCCATTGTGTTCAATAAGGATAGGGTTATCCTTGTCCAATGCTAAAATATGGAAATTAATGTAGCTTTGCATCATGTTCCACAGGTATGACGGTAACAAGGTATAATGGCTTCTGGTTTCCCGGTTGTACTCACCTCCAATCAAAAAATGATGTTTCTTATAGGTAATATTGGTGTGAAAAAGTACACGAATTTTTTCTTTCCCACTTTTTTCATAGTTGGAATATGACAATCCCAAAGGTTTCCACAAGCCGTATATGCTACCGGGGCTGACTCCGTTATACAAGCCGCCGGCCAGGGTGATAAAATCTTTGCTTTCAAATTCATTGCCGTAAAAATCAAACAGGTTTTGGTTATATGCCTCCATCAGAGGATTAACCCCAACAGGCTCCCATCGTACCAGTGTGTCATTATCCCAGGTAAGGAGCTCCATTACATTATTGTAAGTTGTGCTATCAACCGTAATGCTACCTTGTTCAAAAATGGGCATTTTATAGGTGGTAAATATACCGTTGTAACTGTAATCGAAAAAACGGTTGTCCAGTCTTTTGTCGGCTCGCTTTGTAAAATGATTGGCGTATTGCAGAGAAAAGTCATAGGATATGTTTAACGATTCATTTACTGTAAAATTCTGATTCCAATGCAGATAAGAGTCGAAATTTCGTCTTGTTTGTAAACCGTTGTTGCTGTAATTAAAGAGGACATTATCAAAATCTTTGATATCCTCCCGGTCAATTACCGAATAGTTTCCTATTGTCAGCGAAGCATTTTTTGATATCGGTAAAAAGAGCTTTATGTATGGATAGACCCCCTGCTTTGTAGCATTATCGGGCACATGTTGGTTCGTAAAATCGTTGGAAGAAACAAAAGCTGCATTGGGTTGCGTCCCCCAACCGTATGCGGGATACGGCCGAAGCGGATTATCAGCAAGGCTGTCCAAAACAGCCGAATTTAACCTTTGAGGTTGTTGCCAAACAGGATCGGTATTGTTTGTCCAACGGTAATTTCCTGTAATCATCAGGAACGGTTTTCGAGAGCTCTTTTTACCTTTTTTTGAAAAGTTGAATGGAATGCCGAGAAAAAAGGTTCCGTTCACAGCTTGCATATTGTAAGTGTAATCGCTGCTTATCTCCCCTGTAAAAGTGAGGGAGTCTATTTGATGTGTTGTCTCAACGGTTGTAATTCCACCCAAAGCAAATCCTTTATCAATGGGAGCTTGCTCTGTGTACAAATTATACGATTCAAGGGCACGTACCGGAAATCCGGCCATATCATCAACAAGCATTCCATCAAGCCGGGTGTTGTTTCCCAGGGCTTGGATGCCATAATAAAACATCCTGCCTCCTTTTAAATAATAAGCAGATGGCGACAGTAATCCAAAATCACTAATTGCACGAAATGGAAGTTCTTTTATTTTTAAACTACTCAGGTGTAGCGCATCTTTTCTGTTTTGCAATAACAAAACCGTATCTTCATGAGCTAGAGTGTCTCTAGTGTTCTGCGCAAAGGCGGTTGCAAAACAACTCATTACAACAAACAGAGCCGAAAGCAACAAATTAAGGATCTTCATTGAAACTGTTTATAGAGATAAGAAGTAAAAGTATAAAAATAGATGAAGAGGCAATAAAACTTTACAATTTCTTTTTACTGTATCAGCTATTTATTATAAATATAGAGTCCCTGTCGGGACATAATATTTCTAAACAAATTTCTTCTTCCAATCAAACAGTCCCGTCAGGGACAATAATGGAATAAATCCGATAAACATCAGGGAACAATCAGTTACCTCACCAGCAGCACAGTTCCCGATTGTTTTAAGGTTATCGCTTCAGCCACATCGCTGGCAAAGCTTTCCATTACGGCGTTCCAAACATAAACGCCGCCAGGCATCTCCTGTCCGTTATAGGTTCCATCCCACCCTTCATTCGGGTCTTCCGAAACGAACAGCATTTTTCCCCACCGGTCGAACACCCTTAATTGATACTTGGCAATCGACTGAACGGGGCCTGTAACACCAAATACACGGTTCACATCGTAAGTACTACCCGGTTTAAAAGCGTTGGGGTAATATAGTTTTGCATATTTTACATAAACGGTATCGGCATTCTTACAACAGTTGGTATCAACCACGGTTACAATATATTGCCCCTCTTCGGTAACATTCAAAAACCGGTCGGTAGAGCCATCGGGTTCCCAATAGTAATAATCATATTCGCCGGCATCAAACTTGATGGATGAGTTGGGTAAAATATATATTGTATCGGAGGTGGATAACTTAACATCGGGCAATGGATGAATTACCACCGAGTTATGAGAAACATATTGATGTCCGTTAAATTCTTCCGTCAATTCAATATTATAACTTCCCGGTTCACTAAAAATGTAACCCGGC
>CAZKGB010000081.1:0-9131 GCA_964551935.1 uncultured Lentimicrobiaceae bacterium
CATGCCCATTTACGAGCCTGTAAGTTT
Organism: uncultured Lentimicrobiaceae bacterium; assembly: GCA_964551935.1. GTDB lineage: Bacteria > Bacteroidota > Bacteroidia > Bacteroidales > F082 > B16-G9. Next base: position 28 of record CAZKGB010000081.1, read on the forward strand.
TGACGCATTAAACCTTATCCCGTTTCAAATTAACCCGCACTACCTGGATGCCAATCCCGAAGGTCATGGAGGAGAAACCCGGCAACAACGTATCGAGGAGTTTCTGGCCGTCAACCGCGAGATGAAAGTGCTCGGACTACGTGAAGCCAGCCTGCTTTATGTTGAAGACGATTCGATGAAACTTTTGGGAAAACGTAACCTGCGTCTTTTTGAATTTGGAAAAGAACCGGTAGAATACAAGCCCGATACCGATTTAAGCTTTTTGCTGTAACCGAACATTACGGCACACTTTTTGAAAATATGGATTTGACATTTTGATTAAAAACCGGTGTAAAATATCCATAGGTTCGTCCGGGTTAATTATTGGAATAATTTTGGAGCAACCTATAAGTCAAAACATAAAAGTTTAGATACAACAACCTAAAAAATACAAAACCATGAAAAAATTATTAATTACATTAAGTGTGCTGTTCCTGTTTGGAGCAACAGTTCCGGTTATGGCGCAGGTAAATAGCAATCTCACACCGAGAGAACAGCGTAAACTGGAAAAGCAAAATAAAAAAGAGGCCAGACAAGCTAAAGACCTTGCCGAGCTAAAGGCGGTAAATAAGCTGGTGGAAGACACCTCTTTTGTTTTCGTTGCCAGCATGCTCTATGGAAGCAGAGGCAGCTTAATTCAGGTTGACCCGAGCGTAAACTTTTTAGGTGTTAACCACGGCAAGGCTGTTTACCAGTTTGCCTTTAACGGGCTGGTAGGCTGGAATGGTGTTGGTGGTGCCACTTTTGAAGGCAACATTACCAAGTACGACTTTAAAGCATCCGACAATCTTAACAAGGCCTCTAATCTTTCCATGAATTTTCATGCAAGAGGTATTGCAGGCTCTCCTTACGTAACCATGACCTTTTTTGGCAGTAAGGCAACAGTAGAGATACAATTTAACACGGGAGAACGAATACGATTGGATGGCTTTATCAAATCTGTTAAAGAGGCCGGAGTATATAAAGGGCAGTCGATATTTTAAACACTCAACTTTCGCAAGCTAATATCAATAGGAAAATAGCCGCTATAACGGGAATGAAGAAATCAGGCTTTCGCTCTTTGAGAGTAATCGTTCATATACTCATCGTGCAATCGCAATGCCTCTTCGGGGTTGATTTGTTGGAGATCTCCCAACATGGCAGCGCCGATAAATACCTGACAAGTCTTCTCAAGAATTTGAGCCGCCACAAAAGCTTCATCCATGCTTCTGCCTATACAAACAGCACCATGATTGGCAATTAACACGGCATTTCTGCCTTCGAGTTTTTCAACAACTTCGTTGGCAAGCTGCAACGAGTTTGAGCGTTCGTATTTTGTAACCTTAACCGAGGGACCCAAAATTTGAGCCTGGTCATCTACAAGGGGAGGAATTTCTTTTCCGGCCACAGCAACCGTGGTAGCATAAACCTGATGGGTGTGAATAACAGCCTTTATTGCCGGTCGTGCTTTAAAAATAGCCGCGTGCATGTCCGCCTCGGAAGTCGGCTCGAAAACGCCCTCATACTCCATAGTATGGTAATTGACCAATACCATCTGCGCTGCAAGCAGCTCCTCGTACTTCTTGCCCGATGGAGTTACGACCATCCACTTTTCATCCAGGCGCAGACTTACGTTACCCCACGAACGGGTGACCAATCCTTCCTTTACCAATCGCTTACCCGCGTTAAGCACCATATCTTTTGCTTCATCCGGTTTCATCATAATAAATAAATTTTAAAGGGGTAAAACTACTACTCTTTTTTATAGGAACATTCTGTTTTTTTATTAACTTTGTGATTACAGTAAAACCTGAAGCCGGTACAGTCAATTTATAATCCATTCAAGCAAAACTGTTTACAGACTTTTTATTTATCCTGCACAAATGTTTTAATAATACAATTCAACCTTTTAAATAATAAACCCATGAAAACCATTACCCTTTCAGTTTTGTTTATTTTTTTGTCGTCAGGACTTTTTGCCCAACATTTTCTCTCCGGAAATTCTTCCCCTTTAACGACTCACGATCCGAACAAAAAAGAAATTTCTTTTTATCCGGGTGTTTATCAAATTAATCAAACAAGATGGGTTCAAGACTCAACTTACTCTTATTCGGGCAATTCATCCGGTGATGACGATTGGGTTTTAAGCAGTCGTTACAAGGTATTGCTTCGCGATTCTTCCGGAAACACCATCCAAAGAATATTTCATTTTTACAACTCCGATACCCGGAAATGGAAAAACGGCTATTTAAGTACGTATAGCTATTTTCCGGACAATTCGCTACATACGGAATTGGGAAATCCGTGGAACAGTGATGCCCAACAATGGGATGATACCATGGCCTTTTTCAGATTTGATGAAAGTGGGGTTTTGTTGTTGCAAATAAGCATGAACTGGGATGTATCAAACAACAAGTTTACCAATGGTTTTAAAAGTGTTTACAACATGGTGACCGACAGCTCTTTTTATGACATCAATCAATATTCGCTGAATATGGATTCCGCTCAATGGGGATTAACTTTTAACGAAAGGCACTATTTTGATCAGGAGGCTAAAGATACATTGATTTATCAACGGGTTTGGAGTTCTTATAATAGTGAGTGGATTAATATTGCAAAGTTTTATAATACATTCGATAACGGGCAACTTGCATCAACTTTATCCATGAAATGGGATGACTATCTTAGCCTTTGGGCAAATGAAAGAAATATTTTTTATACCTATTCCAACAGCGGAGAAATGGTTGAAGAGTTTATAAAACTTTGGAATTCCGAAACCGAAAGCTGGAATGACAGTGAAAAATATAGCTATTTTTATAATAATGAGGGAACTCGTGACAGCCTGGTGTTAAAACTTTGGGATAACGATGCACAACTTTGGTATTATTATTTAAGAGAAACTACAACTGTTGAAAATAACGGTCAACGCACATTAACACTCAAACAGTTATGGGATAATGAAAACCGGCAATGGAATAATATCTCGTTAATTACAAAAATCAATGATGAAAACGGCCTTTTAACCGAGTACACCTACAATACATGGGATAGTGAATCAGAACAATGGAAGGGTATAGCAAAATATGAATTTTATTGGTCGCAAATTGAAGTTTATGGTGTTGATGAGGAGACTGCCAATAAAATAACCATCTATCCTAATCCGGCAGAACAAACCATTACCATCTCGACTCCTGTTTCGTTGACGGACAACAACCTGAGTATTTATTCCGTCTCGGGCCGGTTGGTTACTACCGTAACGCTCTATAAGGATGTAAACACGATTGACATCAGTGATATTCCTTCGGGATTGTATTTTGTAAGGTTCAAAACCACCAACGGGTTAGTTACCAAAAAGTTTGTAAAACGATAGACCGGAAATTAGTACTGCGCCATGAATTTGCTCCCAGAGCATAATACAAGCCGTTAAAGCAAACAGCGTTGTTCCATTTTCCATTCACACTACAGTGAGTTCATCCGTTTAAAGGATTGCTTCTACTTCACCATTCCTGTAAACCCCATAAATGCCAGTGCCAAAATACCGGCTGTTACCAGAGCAACCGGAATACCGCGCATTCCCTTGGGAACCTCCATCAAATCAAGATGCTCGCGGATACCTGCAAAAATTACCAGTGCCAAAGTAAATCCAATGGCATTGGAAGCGGCAAAAGTTACTCCTTCAAGTAAATTAAAATGCTTTTGAATGGTTAAAATAGCCACACCCAGTACGGCACAGTTGGTGGTTATTAACGGCAGAAATACTCCCAGTGCCTGGTAAAGCGCGGGACTCACCTTCTTTAAAATAATCTCTACCATCTGCACCAGCGCGGCAATGACCAAAATAAACACGATGGTTTGCATAAAATCGAGACCAAACGGAGTGAGCACGTAATATTGAATAATCCACGTTACCATGGTAGCGAGGGTGAGCACAAAAATAACCGCCCCTCCCATTCCTATGGAGGTAGAAATTTTATTGGATACGCCCAAAAAGGGACAAACGCCCAAGAACTGGGTTAAAACTATATTACTGACAAATATTGAACCGACAATTATTACAAAATATTCCATAATATCTCCTCTTTACGATGCTTTATTCAATTTATTAATGAGTGCGATAAGATAACCCAGCACGATAAAACCGCCGGGTGCCAGAATGAACACCAGCATCAAATCGCCTTTTGCCAGATTGATTCCAAAAACAGCGCTGCTTCCCAACAGCTCGCGGGCAGCTCCCAAAAGGGTAAGGGCAAAGGCAAAACCAAGTCCCATTCCCAAACCATCGATAACAGACGACCAAACCGTGTTTTTTGAGGCAAAGGCTTCCGCCCGTCCTAACACAATACAGTTAACCACAATTAAAGGAATAAACAGACCCAGCGATTCGTATAGCGAAGGAAGATAGGCCTGCATGGTTAACTGCACCACCGTTACAAAGGAGGCAATAACCACAATAAACGAGGGAATGCGCACCTTGTCGGGAATAAAGTTCTTAATCATTGAAATAACCATGTTCGACATCACCAACACAAAAGTAGTGGCCAACCCCATCCCCAGACCGTTAATGGCGGAGGAGGTAGTCCCCAAGGTAGGACACATCCCCAACAGGAGTACGAACACGGGATTTTCTTTTATAAATCCTTTTGTAAAGTTTTGTATCTGTCCCATAGTTTTAGTTTTTAATGCTTGAATGCTTAAATGCTTGAATGCTTAAATGCGTGAATGCGTGAATGCGTGAATGCTTAAATGCTTAAATGCGTGAATGCTTAAATGCTTAAATGCATGAATGCTTAAATGCTTAAATGCATGAATGCTTAAATGCATGAATGCGTGAATGCTTAAATGCTTAAATGAAGTAATCGAACAATCAAACAATAAAAATCATTCATAAAAAAAATTATTAAAAGATGAACACGAAAAACAAAGGATTTAACTCCAAACTGATACACGCAGGTGCTTATGAAGATGCCAAAGGCAGTGCCGTAGGACCTATCTACCAAACTTCAACCTTTAAATTTAGAAACGCTGACCATGGTGCCAGATGTTTCTCGGGTGAAGAAAAAGGATACATCTATACCCGACTGGGAAACCCAACTATTGAAGAGCTGGAAAACGCCGTGGCTGAACTTGAAAACGGTGTCGGAGCATTGGCTGTTTCATCGGGTATGGCAGCGGTTAATACGGTTTACCTCACCCTGCTGGGTCAAGGCGACCACATGATCAGCCACAGCTCGGTGTACGGGCCGTCGCGCGGCATCATGGAAAAGTTGTACCCGAAATATGGTATTGAATCATCCTACGTTGATTGTACCGATTTGGCCAACATTGAAAAAGCCATCAAACCCAACACCAAACTTTTATATTTAGAAACACCTGCTAACCCCACCATGGGTATCACTGATATTCAAGCTGCTTCGGAACTGGCTCACAAGCACAATATTTTGGTTTGCGTCGACAATACCTTTAGCAGCCCTTACCTTCAAAAACCACTTGATTTGGGTGCCGATATTGTTTTACACTCCATGACTAAATTCATCAATGGTCACGCCGACATCGTAGGAGGTATTGTTATCGCCAAAACCACTGAGATGTTTAAAGAGCTGCAGTATGTTATGACCAACATGGGTTTCAACATGGATCCGCATCAGGCATGGCTTACCCGCAGAGGACTTAAAACCCTCGCCATCCGCATCGACCGCGCACAACAAAACGCTATCAAGGTGGCTGAATACCTGGAAAAACATCCGAAAGTGGAATGGATACTCTATCCGGGATTAAAATCGCACCCGCAGTACGAGCTGGCTAAAAAGCAGATGAAAGGCCCCGGAGCCATGATTTCGTTTGGAGTGAAAGGTGGACTGGAAGCAGGCAAAACCGTTATGGACAACATGCATCTGGCACTGCTTGCCGTTTCGTTGGGAGGTATCGAAACCCTTATCCAACACCCGGCATCCATGACACACTCCAAGCTATCGAAAGAAGCCCGCGAAACCGCCGGTATTTCTGATGGTCTTGTACGTTTAGCCATTGGCATTGAAGATGTGGAAGACATCATTGCCGACCTCGACCACGCCCTTTCGCTGGTTAAATAAAAAATTATTCCTTTTTTTTAAAGCCTGTTTCTATTGGGAGACAGGCTTTTTTATTCCCAGACACCCCTTTACACTATTCGGAACAATCATGTATGAGCCTAAATAAACAGGATAAGGGTTTCGCGCAGAACCTTTCCAACAAGCACACACCAAGGTTTAATTTTAATACCTTGATTTGGCGGACAATATTGCGTGTCATTAAAAAATATTGCTATTTTTGCTTTCCTTAATCGAACCCTATAACCTGAATGCCCATGGCACTAAGGATTGTTAAAATAAATACGTTATGGAAAATAAAGATCAACTTAATCAAAATTCTGAATCGTTAGACCAGAATGAGAAGTCTGAAGCTGTTAACAAAGCAGCCGAATCAAATGCAAATCAACCTATGTTAAACGAACAGGAAAAAAACCATCTTGTTGAGTTAATGACCGGAAAGGCACCTGCCGGGCAGGAACCGGCAAAAGCCGATGAACCAAAAGAGGAAAAACCTGTTGACAAAGAAAAAACCGCCGTTGCTGCAGAAAAAACGGCATCTGAAGCACCTGCATCAGAAGAAGCTCAGGAAAAAGAAGAACCACAAGCCATCATCAGCGAACACGATAAGCATCGTATTATTCGATTGATGAGCAGTAATTTTAACCCCCAAAATCAAGAGGGAAGCTATGATGATGCTTCGGTGGAAGAAGATGAAGAACATCTTAGCGATTTGGCTGAACATGAATACGAATACGACAAAATGAACAAACAGGAGCTCGTGGAGCTTTTGGAAGAGATTGTTCAGGAAAAAGATATACGACTTATTAAAAATCAGGTTGGCAACATCAAAAGTGCTTTCCTGCATCTGAATAGAGAAGAAAAAGAGAAGCTGAAAGAAGCCTTTTTGGCTGATGGCGGTAAAGAGGAAGATTTTAAATTAATCGAAGACCCCTTGGAGCAAAGATTCAATGCCGCTTTCAATGTTTTCAAACACAACAAACATAAGTACGCCGAGCTGTTGGAAAAACAGAAACAGGTAAACCTCGAAGAAAAGGTTAAAGTGCTGGAGGAGATGAAGGCCATTATCAATTCCAACGAACCGTTGAAAAAAACCTACGATGAGTTTCGTAAATTGCAGGATCGTTGGAAAGAGATTGGCATGGTACCTGCCACGGAACTTTCTAACTTATGGCAAAACTACCATTTCTACGTCGACCGCTTTTTTGATAAAGTTCGAATAAACAAAGAGCTGCGCGACCTCGACCTAAAGAAGAACCTGGAAAACAAAATTACCCTCTGTGAAAAAACAGAAGAACTTATTCTTGAAAAATCGGTTCTTAAATCGTTTAAACTGTTACAAAAATATCACGACGAGTGGCGGAGTATCGGGCCGGTTCCCATGGACAAAAAAGACGATTTGTGGGAGCGCTTTAAAACAGCCACCGATAAAATTAACGAGCGTCGGAAAGAACACTACAAAGCCATTCAGGAACAGCAGCAATTAAACTACGAAAAGAAATTAGTGTATTGCGAAAAAGCGGAAGAGTTGGTTGCCGAGCTGCCTGAAAGCATTAAAACCTGGCAGAAAAAAACGGAAGAGATTACCAACCTGCTTAACGAGTGGAAAAAAACAGGCCGTGCTCCCCGTCAGGTTAACGATGAAGTGTGGGCTAAATTCAAAAGCTCGCTTGATACCTTTTTCAATGCCAAGCGCGATTTCTTTGCGCAACTGAAAGAGCAACAGATGAACAACTACAACCTGAAGTTGGCGTTGTGTGTGGAAGCTGAAAAAATAAAGGATAGCGACGAATGGAAAAAAACTACCAACGAGCTGATTCATCTGCAAAAAGAGTGGAAAAAAATTGGTCCCGTACCCAAACGTCATTCTGATAAAATCTGGAAACGATTCCGTTCGGCCTGTGATGATTTTTTCAACAGAAAATCGGAATACTTTAAAGATATTCATAAGGTAGAGGCCGAAAACCTAAAGAGAAAAGTTGAGCTTATTGAGGAAATTAAAAACTATAAACCTCAAAACGACCGGGCCGCAGATATGGAGGCATTAAAATCGTTTCAGCGCAGATGGGTTGAAATTGGCCATGTACCATTTAAAGAAAAAGACAAGCTTCAATCGGAATACCGCGAATACATCGACAAGTTGTTTGATACCCTATCGGTAAACCGTATGGAGATGACCGCGCAAAACTACCAAAAACACATCGAAGAGATGATGGATAATTCGGACGATAACCGCCGGCTTAGTCGCGAAAGAAATTATCTTGCCAACAAAATGCGAACCCTGAAGGAAGAGATTTCCGTTTGGGAAAACAATATTGGCTTCTTTTCTATCTCCAATAAATCCAACAAACTAAAAGAGGATTTTGAAAAGAAAATTGACAAAGCCAAACACGAACTGGAAGTTATCATGGGTAAGATAAAGGCTATTGACAAAGTGTTGAGGTAGTTTACCTGCACCTTCCCAATAAAAAAAACCACGTTCAAAAAAAGCACGTGGTTTTTTTTATCTGTATAAACACGCTTAACAGTTGTGAGTATAGCTATACTGAAAAAGCTTAATCACCTCTTTAGCCTCTTTAACATCATGAACACGGAGCAGGTTTGCCCCTTGCTGCAAGGCCATCAGGTGCAATGCGGTTGTGCCGTTTAAGGCTTCCTGTGGGTTTGTACCCAGCACCTTATTTATCATCGACTTTCGGGAGATACCCGCCAACAACGGAAGGCTGTTCACCCTCACCTGCTCCATATTTTTTAAGAGGGTATAATTACACTCCAAACTTTTACCAAAGCCAAACCCCGGATCAAGAATTACGTCGACAACGCCCAACTCAAACAACATCGCAACCCGCTGTTTGAAAAACGACTGCACCTTTTCAACAACACTGTTTGTTATCGGATTTTGTTGCATGGTTTCAGGGTTCCCCTGAATGTGCATCAAAATATAAGGTACTTTCAAGCGTGCCACGGTTTTAAACATTTCATCATCAAATGTTCCTCCCG
>CAZKGB010000082.1:0-9124 GCA_964551935.1 uncultured Lentimicrobiaceae bacterium
TTTTGGCCGGCAGATATCCCGCCCCTTCTGATGGAAAAGATAATCCATTATAAAGCGCAATATTTTCTGAGACTTCCAGACTCCAATTTTCGTTTAGTTTAAAAGAGACTTCCGCTCCGATGTATCCATTCAATAGGGTGGTAATTTCCGGTCGTGGAGGAGGCGCGAGCTGGCCGCCGATATGGTTTATTAAAAACTGAACAGGCACAACCACTTTAATTGACCGGTCGTCATATAAAATAATTGAAGAACTGCTTCCAACCGTGAGCTTCTCCTGAGTAGTATCGCCGGGTTGAATAAAATGGCGCCAGTTAAGCCATAGGTCGGTTTTAAAATGTTTACGGTTCCACAAAAACTGTATTCCGTATTCAATATGATGCTGATAAAACAAATCGTACCGGAACAAAGGCTCGGCAAGCCGGTGATTGCCTGTTCCGTAGATGTTTCCCATGATAATATCAATGGTTTCGGTTGGTTTGTATCGAATGGTGAAAATGGGGATGGTTTGGGTCAGGTTATCAAGCCCGGCATATTTAAGCATATATACCCCGGCATTGATGGCTAACCGGCTACTAAAATAGTAGTCGAGAGTAGGTTTAAAATAGATGCCTATTCCTGTATACCCGTAGGCAAACGGACTAAAGTATTCGTTGTTTTTAAGAAATGCCGTGCTTTCTACGTGTAAGAAAAGTTTACCCGTATCCCGCGGTTGTATTGGAGTATAGGTTCTGAAGGTTTTTGTTTGCGCAAACAGTTTTGTAATGGTTGTGGCAACGAGAAATAAGATGATTACAAATCTATAAAACGAAATTTTATTTAATGTTTGCTTAAACATATTAAACAGGGTCAGGTTAATCTGTAAAAAGATATTTATTCCGGTTTGAGAAGGCAATAGTACTTAAAATGCAAGTTGTTTTGTATTAATTGGGCTTAATAAATTTTCCCTTTATAATTTGTTTGTCAACTTTTAAGTTATAATAATAAATTCCTGCCGGGAAGTTGCTGATATCTTTTAAGGAAACACAACCGGTATTGTATAGTTTTTTTTGGTTTACAACCATGCCCTGATTGTTATGGAGTGTAAAAAGAACCTCTTCTCCTTTTTGAAAAGAGATGATCGATTGGCCGGTAACAGGGTTGGGAAAAACAGTTGCTTGTTTTGGTGAGTCGGTTATTTGGTTAATACCCACAGGATTTGAAAGGTTATAAAGGGCAAAATCGCGTGAAGGGGTTCCGTAGTTCGAGTAAATCCATATTTCATTGCCGGGCATTACAATAGCACCAATATCACCTATGTCGAGAAGTTGCACGCCGGTACTGTCGGTAAACGAAACCGAATCGAGATGGTCGGGCCAGTTAATGCCATCCGATGATACGGCTTTTCCAAATTTATCGTTCAGGTGTTTGGCATAAAGGAAGTAGTCACCCTCTTTTTTTACCACAATCGGATCATGCCATCCGGGATACTTGTCTTCCATGTTTTCAAAGTTTAACCCGTCGGGTGAAGTGGTGATAATCAGGTGACTCGGGTCATTGCTTCCAACAAAATTTCCTGAAAAGATTCCGGTAACGCCACCGGAAGCATTGATAAAAAAGGTACCGTGTCCGGCTAATTTCAGATTGCTTTGCGGGTCGTATGGGAAAATATCAACGCGGATGCCTTCATCGGTATATTGTGCTCCGTCAGAGGATATTGCACTTCGAATATAGTATTTGGGTTCTCCGTTAAAAACATTACTGGCTACATAATACATTCGGTAAGTTTGACTGTCAGGTTTTACAATACTTGGCGCGCCAACATACCAAAGCCGGTTGGCAGAATCGGTGGAGGTGTCGCTCTTGATGGAAGTCCCCACGCCGGTCCAGTTGATACCATCCGGAGAGTCGGCATATTTGATGTGTGCCGAATCGCCGTTGTTCATGTTGTAATACATACGGTACCCGTTTCCGAATTGGATGAATTCTGACATTTGAATGCTTCCCGGATTCCAGATTGAATCGCCTTCGTGCTCGCCAAACACCAGTCTGTTTTTTATCCACACTTCGGTATATTGGCTGAAAAGTGACAGAGACAGTAAAATGGAAAATAGTAAAAGGCCGGCTCGTTTCATAATCTTATAGTTTAAATTTAACGAGTTTACGCTTTCGCACAAAAAAGGTTTCCGTACTCTTTCCAATATAGGAGGCAGTTAGCTTTAGAAAATAAAAAAAAGCCGTGTCTTAAATAAAACACGGCTCGCAATGGGTTTTAATGAAACCGTTATATTTCGTCAGTTTCAACAATTTTTGCCAGCAGGTCGGCATAAGGAATCATAAGGTATTTATTGCCTTCAAATTCCAGTTCGGTTCCCGAGAATTTTTTATAAACTACCATGTCGCCTACAGCAATGCCTGCGTTTTCAATGTTACCTATGGCCAACACTTTGGCGTATTGTGGTTTTTCCTTGGCTGAATCAGGAATAATGATTCCGGCAGCTGTTTTTTGTTCTGCTTTGTCTTCGTTAAGATCAAGCAATACATTTTCGTTTAACGGTTGTAACTCTTTCATTTTTATATAATTTTTATTTTTAAAAATATTTTCAGCTTATTCCCAAAAGGGAGTTTATTTTTTGTTTGTCAAATCCTACAATAATCTGTCCGTTGATATCGGTTTGGGGCACGCCCTGCTGTCCGCTTTTTTTAACCATGGCTTCGGCTGCCTTTTGGTCTTTTGATACGTCGATATCCGTAAATCTTACCCCGTTTTTACGCAGATGGGTTTTAAGGGTGTTACACCACGAGCACGAAGGGGTAGAATAAACGGTAACCCGTTTTTGAGGCTTCTCTTCTCCGTCGTTTCCTGCGGTGAAAAGGTTGCTTTCAAAATAGGATACGTAATAACTTACATCGTTACACCCTTTAACGGTGGTTAAAAAGTCATTGCCTTTAAAAACAAGCAGGGTAGGGGCTGTTTTGATTTCGTACTTTACGTGTATATCGCGAACATGGGTAACATCGGCAGCCATTAAGTTTATATCTCCGGCTGTTTTTAATGCTTCTTCAATGTTTCGATAAGCACAGTCGCTGTTTTCAGTCCCTCTCTTATACAATAAAACGTAATTCTTTTTTTTGTCATCGAAATGCTGCAACATATCTGCATGCGATATAACTTCTCTTAACGCCATAAATCTCTCCTTTTTGTTATTGCGTTTTGCTTTATCAATTTGTGTGCCATTGCAGATGAATATGATTTATCACTCCCAACTTCTTCCTCTTGCCACTTCACCCCCCTCGTCACTTCACCTCCTCCTCTCAACCGCCTGCCATAATTTCAGACATTGTCAGTAAATAAATGGCAGTATCCGTTTCGATGATTTTTGATAATCTTTGTAAGGTTGGCCAAAATGGCTGATAAGCCGCTTCTCTTCATAATGCAATTTATAAAGAAGAGTAACCATTAAAATGATGAGTGCGGTAATACGGTAAGGGGTGTTGTGCTCTATAACCAACGGGAAAACAGCAGCTACCTGAGCTGTGTACATGGGGTGGCGGATTATTTTATAAGGTCCTCTGGTAATTAATATGCCATGCTGTTTTGGAATGGGAGCAACATTGGCATTGCTGCGCATGATGGCCACAGCCCACACGGCCAGGGCAACACCTGTCAGCTCAATGAGCAGCCCATACCAGGTGTTTGAAAACAGGGGCCCCGATAGAGCAATATACCCAAGGGCACTTAATTGAAAAGTAACCAGTAAATAGGGCAGCCCGTTGTTATAAAAACTGTATTTCTTCAATTTATCAAACATTTTGCATAAAAATACCTGCTCCGAAAAAATGAATCTATTGCAAGTAGAGAAAAAGGTTAACGTTGACGGAGCAGGCCGGGCAAAAATACAAAAAAAGGAATGAGCTGGAAAATAGATTTATTTGTAAAGATTTTGTAGTTTTGACCAATAAAATACCACCTATGAAAATAATAAAAATAAATTTGATATTACTGCTTTGGGTTATAACCGTATCAGCTTCTGCTCAAATCAAGGTTGTTACGGCCAACAAAGGTCCTGCTCCCGATGGCAACGGATTGTATTATTCGCTACCGGCAACGGTGTTTAAGGTGGAATTTGACCTGCGTCGTGTTGAGTCGGTTCCGGGGCCGTTGGCTGAATACTGCGAAAATTATCTTGGAACCGATAACTACATAAAAGAGTCGTCGGTAAAGTTTCAAGGGGTTGATGTAAAAGTTATTCCATTTACTGTTGCCGACGAAAACGGTTCCTATTACATGCTGTTCTCCGAAAAGGTTTCGAAAGAAGATAAGCCGCCCAGGGTTGAACTAACTCCCTTGGGTACGTTGAAATCGGTTAATATGCCTGAAATGTCGCAGAGCGGGCAACGGAGTGTATCCAAAGAGATTGAAAAAACGATTATTATCAATAGCCGGGATGAGAATTTTGATTACGAGGCCGGGTTTAATAAAAAAGAGCTGATTGATACGGTGGTTCGCAAGATTACCATCGATACCATGACCATTAACAAGTTTTTGTTTAAAACCTCATGGGTTGCCAAAACAGCCGAAGAGCGTGCTGAGGATGCTGCCCGCCAGATAAGTTTAATACGCGAACAGAGGATGAATTTGCTTACCGGATATCATGAAGTAAATTTTGGTAACGGCATCGAGTACATGGATAGCAAACTAAAAGAGATGGAGCAGCAGTACCTTGAACTGTTTCAGGGTAAGAAACGGGTTTCGTTTGAACACTATACTTTTATCGTGAGGCCTGATAAGAATACAGGGCAAAAGCAGTTGCTGGAAACAGAATCGGGCGATAAATTACTGTTTATGACAGAGCCTTTTCCAAAGAGTGAAGTCAAGCCCATGGATGCCATTTTAAATAATGTAGTCTATTACCGAACTCCTGCCAATGCAACCATAAATGTAACTTTTAAGGGCAAGAGTTTATTTAAAGATGTTTTTGAAGTTAACCAGTTGGGTGTTGTTTCGGGAGTGTCGGTTTACAAAGCCGGTGTGTTGTTTGACCCTGAGAAAGGAGTCCCTGTTAAGGTGGTTAAGTATTAACCGTGTTGCTTATCACCAGATTGTTTCAGGTTGAAAGAGTCATTAAATTATTCATTTAAAATAGAGTTGTTATGATCCAGTTTCCAAATTATTCGTACGATTATCAGTTGTTGATAAAGCACATTCTCGATCGCCCGTTAGAGTGGGCTCCTGAGCAAACCATACATTATCGCGACAAGGTGAGCTATACCTATCGTGAGTTTTATCAAAGGGTAAAGAAACTGGCCAATTTATACACGGCCATAGGGGTTGAAAAGGGTGATGTTGTTGCCGTGATGGATTACGATAGCCACCGGTATCTGGAAAATTATTTTACTGTTCCCATGACAGGTGCCATTCTTCACACCATTAATATCAGACTTTCTCCCGAACAGATGCTCTACACCATTAACCATGCTGAAGACAAAGTTTTGGTTGTGCACAAAGATTTTGAACCACTTATTCAAAAACTGGCTCCCGGTTTTGAAACCGTTGAAAAGGTGATTTACATCAGCGATGGAGATGAAGATTATTCAGCCCCTTTCAACAATGAAGGCGAGTATGAGAAACTGCTTGCCGGTCAGTCCGATGAGTTTGAGTTTCCTGATTTTGATGAAAAGACCATTGCCACCCTGTTTTACACTACCGGAACCACCGGTAATCCGAAGGGGGTATATTTTACCCATCGTCAGCTGGTTTTACACACCATCTCCGAGATTGCCGCTTTCAACGCTTTTAGTTATCCCATATCCTTTAATTACACCAATGTTTATATGCCGCTGACACCCATGTTTCATGTACACGCCTGGGGTGTGCCCTATGTGGCTACCATGATGGGAATAAAACAAATTTATCCTGGCAGATATGATGAGATGATTGTTAAACTTTTGGTACAACATAAAGTAACTTTTTCGCATTGTGTTCCTACCGTATTGCAAATGGTAATTGGTAACCCCGCCACCGAAAAACTGGATTTCTCGAACTGGAAGGTTGTTATTGGCGGATCGGCATTGGCCAAAGGGCTGGCACAGGAAGCCATGAAACGTAATATTCGTATCATGACCGGGTATGGCATGTCGGAAACAGCTCCTATTTTGTCACTCTCAACTTTTAAACCCGGTATGGAGGAAAATTACACCGACGAAGAGAAACTGCAGGTGGTAACTAAAACGGGCTTCCCTGTTCCTTTTGTTAAAATGAAAGTGGTCAACGAAAAGGGTGAAGATCTCCCTTGGGGAAAAGAAAACATTGGCGAAATCGTGGTGCGTACCCCCTGGCTTACCAAAGGGTATTACAAGTTGGATAATAAATCAAAAGAGCTATGGAAAGATGGCTGGTTACATACCGGTGATATTGCTTACCGCGATGAAGATGGTTACTTTGTTATCACCGACAGGTTAAAAGATGTGATAAAAACCGGCGGGGAATGGGTCTCTTCATTGGAGCTGGAAAGTATTATCAGTCAGTGTATTGCCATTAACCAGGTAGCGGTAATAGGCGTGCCCGATGAAAAATGGGGTGAACGGCCGGTAGCATTTGTAATATACAAGAGCGGGTTTGACGAATCCAATGCTTTTTCAAAATGTCGTATGACCATGATGACTTTCGTGGAGGCCGGTATCATCGAAAAATGGGCCATCCCCGACAGGTTTATTGCACTGGAGGAGATACCCAAAACCAGTGTTGGTAAAATAGATAAGAAGGTGTTGCGTCAAATGTATATGGAAAAGTACTCCTGATAGTTTTTCGGTTTATAACAATTAGCCAATTTGGATGGCGCGTAATCATTGGCATGGATATTGACTCTGATAAGATGCGCTGTTTAGCGATGTTGTATTGTTGAAATTAATTAGTGATTTAATAAAAAAGAAAAAAATGAAAAAAAGTTGGATTATTGTTATTGTAATCGTTGTTGTGTTGATTGGATTCTACTCAATGTTTAAGGGAACCTACAACAATATGGTTGCTAAAGGAGAATCGGTTGATGCCCAATGGTCTCAGGTAGAGAATGTGTATCAGCGCAGGGCTGACCTGATACCTAATTTAGTGAATACCGTTAAAGGGTATGCCACTCACGAAAAAGAGACCCTGGAAGGAGTTGTTGAAGCACGCGCAAAAGCAACTTCGGTTAATATTAATGCAAGCAACCTTACCCCTCAGTCGATGCAAGCGTTTCAACAGGCACAAGACGGTCTGTCAGGTGCTCTGTCAAAATTGATGGTGGTGGTTGAAAAATATCCGGATCTAAAAGCCAATCAAAACTTTCTTGATTTACAGGCACAATTGGAGGGGACCGAAAACCGAATTGCGGTGGAACGGAAAAAGTTTAACGAGAAGGTACGAGAGTACAATACTTACATCAAGACTTTCCCCAATAACCTATACGCAGGGATGTTCGGTTTCGCCCAAAAGCCTTACTTTAAGGCAGCTCAGGGGTCCGATAAAGTTCCTGAAGTTAAATTTTAAGTTATGGCCATATCAGCAAAAAACTTTTTTACCAAAGAGGAACGTACTCAAATTGTTGCGGCCATCAAAGAGGCTGAACGAAATACATCCGGTGAAATCAGGGTGCATATCGAAAACAAATGTCCGGGTGACGTATTGGACAGGGCAACTTATTGGTTTGAAAAAATGGGGATGCATAAAACGGAACTTCGTAACGGCGTTTTGTTTTATCTGGCAGTAAAAAGTCGTAAATTTGCCATTATTGGTGATGAAGGCATCAACAAAACCGTACCCGATGACTTTTGGGATAAGATAAAAGTAAGAATGGCGCATCAGTTTCAGCAAGGTGATTTTGCCAAAGGGCTGGTTCGCGGTATTCTTGATGCCGGCGATGCCCTGAAAAAATATTTTCCGCACCAAAGCGATGATGTAAACGAACTTTCCGATGATATCTCATTTGGAAAAAATTAAGCTAAATCAAATTAGTTTGACCTTAAATGAATAAAGTCTTATAGTAAAATAGTAAAGTTTTATGTCAAATTAATAAAGTCTTATAGCAAACTGGTATAGTTTTATATCAAATTAATAAAGCTTTGTGCCGAAATAATAAAGTTTTGTATCAAAATAATAAAGTTTTGTATCAAAATATTTTAGCTCTAAATAAAAATAATTTAGCTCACGGTTTGTAACCGTGGGCTAAACAGTTCTTACAATATACATTGAATCTAACTCACGGTTTGTAACCGTAAGTTATACTGTACTATCTTTAAAAGATGAAATTAAAGTTATTAAAAAAGATGAAAAAAATATTTCTCTCGCTGTTGGCCGTTATTTTGCTGACCGCATACACTTCCGCTCAGGATATTCCATCTCGTCCCACACCACCCAGGCTGGTTAACGATTTAGCCGGTGTGATGTCGGCTTCGCAGGTGCAATACCTCGAGTCAAAATTACGGCAATTTCACGATACCACTTCCAACCAAATTGTGGTGCTGACGGTAAAATCGCTTAACGGTTACGATAAATCCGATTTTGCCTACCGTGTTGGAGAACAGTGGGGAGTAGGCCAGAAAAAGTTTGATAATGGAATTGTAATTCTGGTAAAGCCAAAATACAGCGACCGCGACCGGGGTCAGGCCTATATTGCCGTGGGATACGGCTTAGAGCCTGCCATTCCCGATGCCATCACCCGCCGTATTGTCGACAACGAAATGATCCCTTACTTTAAGCAAAAAAATTATTTTAAAGGAATCGACAAAGCCACCACGGTATTGATGGAGCTGGCAGCAGGAGAAATTTCAGCCGAAGGCTATAACAAAGCCACCGAAGGCTCTCCCTGGACGGCTGTTTTGCCCTTTGTAATATTCATTATCATCTTTTTTCTTATCCGGGCAAGCAATGCTAAAAATTATTCGATGCACCACAGTGGCACCTCTTTTTGGACAGCCATGATGCTTGGTTCCATGATGGGAGGCAGCAGAGGTGGTAGCGGTTTTGGCGGAGGAAGTGGCTTTGGTGGCGGCGGCAGCTTTGGAGGTGGTGGTAGTTTCGGTGGTTTTGGCGGCGGCAGCTTTGGTGGCGGTGGTGCCGGCGGAAGCTGGTAGGAAGTTACTCTTGACGGTTCACTTGACGGACCTTTAA
>CAZKGB010000083.1:0-9066 GCA_964551935.1 uncultured Lentimicrobiaceae bacterium
GGGAGAGCTTTATAAAAAACTGGAAAAACTTCCTGAAGAGAAGAGAAAAGAGATTGAAGCCGCTATTCAGGATACGTATAAGGTAAAGGCCGATCTTGCCATGGTTGATTCGGATAATGGTATTACCAATCTGCATGCCCCCAATAAAGTCATTATTGATGCTTCCATGCCGGTTGTTGTTCGCGACGGAGGAAAAATGTGGAGCCCCGAAGGAAAGCTTGAAGATACAAAAGCAGTTATTCCCGACAGATGTTATTCAACCATCTACCAAACCGTTTTAGAAGATTGCAAAGTTAATGGCCAATTCGACCCCTCTACCATGGGGAATGTAGCCAATGTAGGGCTGATGGCTCAAAAAGCCGAAGAGTACGGCTCTCATCCTACCACCTTTATTATACCCGAAGATGGCACCGTAAAGGTTGTTGATGGAAGTGGCAACGTGTTAATGGAACATGACGTTGAAAAAGGTGATGTTTGGCGGATGTCGCGTGTAAAAGATATTCCGGTCAGGGATTGGGTAAAACTTGCGGTTGCGAGAGCTAAAGCCACGGGTTTTCCAACTATCTTTTGGTTGGATGAAGCGAGAGCTCATGATGCACAGATCATTAAAAAAGTAAACACCTATTTAAAAGATCACGATTTAACCGGTTTGGATATCAGAATCATGAAACCCGACGATGCCATGCGTTTTACCCTGAACCTTGTTCGTGAAGGTAAAAACGCCATTTCGGTTACCGGCAATGTATTAAGAGATTACCTTACCGACCTGTTCCCAATCCTTGAGCTGGGAACCAGTGCGCGGATGTTGTCCATTGTTCCTTTACTTGCTGGTGGCGGATTGTTTGAAACAGGTGCCGGTGGTTCTGCTCCCAAGCATGTTGAACAGTTTTTAAAAGAGGGACACCTCCGCTGGGACTCACTGGGTGAGTTTTTAGCCCTGATGGTATCGCTTGAGTTTATCGCTGATAAATACAACAATGCCAAAGCACGTGTTTTATCTAAAACGCTGGATAAGGCGGTTGAAATCTATCTTGAAAATCAAAAATCACCCTCTCGCAAAGCCGGAGAAATCGATAACCGTGGAAGCCATTTTTATTTGATTCAATACTGGGCTGTTGCACTGAGTGAACAATCAGAAGATGAAGAACTGAGAAACAGGTTTGCTGAAACGGCCAAACAGCTTGTTGATAACGAAGCCAAAATTATGGAAGAGATTATGGCTACCGAAGGAAAATCGACCGATATTGGCGGATATTACCTTCCTGATGATGAATTAGCCGGCAACGCCATGCGTCCCAGTAAAACGTTAAACAGTATTATTGCTGCTGTTTAGGTTGTTGTTGGCCTCGAAAAAATTAAGCTGCCCGGGTTTTCGGGCGGCTTTTTTATTTCCATTTCGTTTGTCCTTCCCTTTTTACCCGTTCACCGACTTAACACCTCTGTTTACCGAAAAAAGGTTTGTCTCCGGGATGGAGCGCCCTATTTTTGCCTCATCAAATCAATAAACAATAATTATATGAACAATTCAACAAGACTTTATCGATCGCGGAGACATCGCGTTTTTGGTGGCGTGGCAGGCGGACTGGCCGATTATTTTAACATTGATGTTATTTTAGCCCGGTTGCTGTTTGTTATCATCTTTTTTGCAGGGGGTGGCGGCATTATTATCTACGTGGTATTGTGGATTATTACTCCCGAAGAGCCTCTTATTACTCCTCCTCCCGGTAGCGGGACCCCCTCGGGCGGATCAACCAATAGCCGGCATACTGATATTTCGGATGCCACTATCGTAAACGATGGGGAGAAACGCAACAATAACCGAACTTTTATTGGAGGGGTCGCACTTATTTTAATAGGTTTTCTCTTTTTATTAAATACCATGATTCCCCATTTGGTTATTCTTCATTTTTGGCCGCTTGTTTTAATTATCGTGGGAATAATGCTTGTGTTTAACGAAGTAAGACCGGTTAATGAGCAAAATAATAATCAAGAATCAACAAAAATTGACAACAATGAAATTTAGAAATCTTTTCTGGGGGATCATCCTCATATTCGTGGGTACCCTCGCCATTCTTAATAACTTGGATGTTATCGATTTTGCCTGGAGAAAACTGTGGAACCTCTGGCCCGTATTCCTTATGCTTTGGGGAATATCCATTCTGCCGATAAAGAACGGTATCCGTTTGGCTTTGGTTATTGTAACCTTGGGTTTTACCATGTATTACATCACTTCACAGGCGGTTTATACCGAATCGGAATATCTAACCGGAAGAGGTTGTAATAGCCAAACCTGGTATGATGATGACGATGACGCGGACTATGATAGCACCTATTTATACGATTCAACCGACAGAGCTAACTTTTTAATACCCTTCACCGAAGGGTTGGAAACTGCCACGTTGAAATTTGATGCCGTAGCCGGGAGCTATATTTTGAAAAACAGTACTAAAAACTTGTGCACCTTTAAGATGTCAGATAATGAAATGGCAAGGTACTACAAGTACTCGGTGAAAACCAGTGGTGCTGATGCAGTCATTAACATAGGTACACAGCATCATGTTGAGTTTAAACTAAACCATAGCAACAAGGGAGAAGGGGTTCTCCGGTTAAACGAAGATCCGGTCTGGACCGTGGATATCAATGCGGGAGCAGCTGCCATCGATTTTAATATGGAACGATTTAAGGTAAAAAAACTTAATGTAGATGCCGGAGCTGCTGATATTAACATAACCGTTGGTGAAAACTATCCCAATGTCAGAATTAATGTTGACGCGGGTGCTTCCGATATCACGGTGAGAATTCCGGAAGGGTCGGGTTGTAAGGTTAAGATGGATACCTTTTTGGCCGATAAAACTTTAAACGGCTTTGAAAAAATAAACGGGAAGTACGTTACTTCCAATTATAAGGAAGCTGAAAATAAAATCTATATTGATATTGATAGTGCCGTTTCGAGTTTGAAAATAGTCAGGTACTAGAACCTTATAACAGATAGAAGAAAAAGAGCTTTCGGCATTTTCCGAAAGCTCTTTTTTTTGTGAACAAGGTTAGGCCTTCCGAACTTTATAATCCATTCCAATAAGTAAATTGGCTTTATGCTTTAACGATTGAACCGTAACGTGTTCCTGCTCCAGTACCCTCATCCGGTATTCGTTTTGCGGCTCTTTCCCGCGCGAAGCCTGAGCCTTTTTTGTTTCGTGGTAGGTGAGTTCGATAAACACGCGCAAATCGGCCTCCCGGCAGTTGATGGCGTAAAGTCCGTCCATGATAAGCATGACGATGCCTGCAAAGTGGGTGGTTAGATGATCCACTTGCTCGGTAACCAGGTCAACACAAGGCATGGTGTTTTTGCGTGAATTTTTAAAATCGTCCACGGTTTGGTTAACACCGTTCCAGTCGATTTCGCCCAGACCTACCACTTTTTCAATGCCGTTATCCAGTCGCCATTGAGTGCGCTCCAGTGGGAGGATTCGGTAAAAATTATCGATGTGAACAGGCTTGGCAAAGATGTTATGCTTACGCAGGTTCTTGGCGATTACATGGGTCAGTTCCGATTTTCCGGAACCCGATTCACCGGAAATGGCAACAATGAATTTGTCTTTTTTGTTTTTTAAAATTTCTTCAACAATAGCTTCCGCTGCTTCGCGGTGCTTGTCGGTTATTAATAATACATCTTCAAGCATGTTTCTGTGTTTTTGTTAAGAGCCAAAGCCCTGGTTTTTATATTTATATTAATCTCTGTAATAGTTCCTTATCTTTAAAAGATGCAGGATAACAATCGTTATTTTTCTACGCTTATGCCTGTAAACCGTGCGAGGGTGTGATTGTCCTTTTGTTCCCTGAGCTCGTCGAAGGGAACAGCCTTGTAATCATGTTCCCTGAGCTCGTCGAAGGGAACAGTTTTGTAATCATGTTCCCTGAGCCTGTCGAAGGGAACAATATTGTAATCTTATTCCCTAAGCTCGTCAAAGGGAACAGTATCTTCGCTCTCCTCAACCTCTCTTGCGGTTTGTAACCGTGAAAAACCCACCGGCTATATTTTTATCTCTTTTCCTTTGACAATAATCTTCGCTTTTTTGTCAGCGGTAACTGTAATATCGTTCTTTTTAATATCAATATAGTACGCAGTTTGTTTAAAATGCAATCCTGTACTCAGCTCGTTCCATCGTTTTGGTATTTTCGGGTTGATGGAAATTGTACTTCCCCGCAGGTCGATACCGGCAAAGTTGGTTAGGGCAATCATCAGGGTTCCGGCCATGACACCGGCATGAATTCCCTCGCCGGTGGTGCCACCCTGAATGTCGTTGTAATCGCTTTCCAAAGCATCGTAATAGAGTTCCCAACTTAAGCTTTCATCGCCTACCATGTTAGCCAGCTGCGCATGAACCACGCGACTAAGTGTAGAGCCGTGCGACGTGCGGGCAAGATAGTACCGGAGGTTCTTTTCCAAATAATCTTCGGGAAGGTTGTAGCCCATATCTGCCAGCAGCGCGTCAACTTCTTCTTTTTTCAAATTGTAAAATATCATCAAAGTGTCAGCCTGCTTGGCAACTTTGTAATCATCAGCTGATTTGCCCTCTGCTTTAAGCAGACGATCCATCCGGTAAACATTTCCGTATTTGTTGCGATAGTAATCCCAATCAAGTTCTTTTAAATCGAAATATCCGTCGTATTGCGAGATAATTCCCTCTTCGTTAATTACCAGGCGTAACTTTTTACGGATTTGTTGCCATTGGCTGATTTCAGATTCTTTAAGGCCTATTTTTGAAAACAATGTTTTTTTGGCATCCTCGCTCATAACGTCGGCGAGTTCTGCCGATTTTTTAAAGAGCCACGCCACCATCACGTTGGTGTAGGCGTTGTCTTTCAGACCACCTTGTTCTGCTTCGGGGTACATTTCATGGAATTCATCCGGGCCCATTACCCCAGCTATGGAGTAACGGCCTGTTGTCTTATCAAATTCAGCCATGTCAGCCCAGAAGCGGGCAATTTCAAAAAACATCTCGGCACCGTAGTTATCGATAAACTCGATATCTTCGGTGGTGTGGAAGTATTGATAAATATTGTAAGCCACGGCCAGTGAAACGTGCCGCTGTAGTGAGCTGTAGTCGTCGCCCCACTCACCGGAAACCGGGTTAAGATGCAGCACCTGGGTCTCTTCACGACCGTCGCTGCCGCTTTGCCAGGGATACATCGCGCCTTGATGACCATGCTCGTTGGCATACTCGCGAGCCTTGTCAAGCCGGCGATAGCGGTACATTAACATGGCTTTGGAAACTTCCGGAAAGTGAATGTTATAAAAAGGTAACACGAATAACTCGTCCCAGAAAATATGGCCGCGATAAGCTTCGCCGTGCAGCCCGCGAGCCGTAATGGAGGCATCAAGTTGGGTGTTGTGTTGCGAAGCGGAAACCATTAGATGGTAGATGTGCATGCGAAGCAACCGTTGTGAAGCCCTGTCACCATCAACATGAATGTCGGCTTCATCCCAAACAGAACCCCACGCGGTGGCACTTTTTTGAAACAGGGTGTCGAAGTCGCCGATTCCCAACAGTTGATCCATGACAAAGGTGCGCCGGTCGGATTGAGTCTCCAGCGAAGTTGCCATGGCCACTATTTTTTCCAGCGTGATGGTTTTTCCTTCTTTGCCATCAACATCCATGTAAGTGTAAACGATACCATCATCTACGGTTACACCAAAGTCGTGATAGGGAATATTGTCGACGGTTAACGATAGTTTTGAGGCTTCAGTAATCTCGGTATTTGATTGGTTTGTTTTTACTTTAAGCCACGAGAGTGCCCCTTCGCCACCCTGTTCTAGCGGGACAAGATGTTTCGAGTTGAGCGACTTATAGCGCTCCACACCCTCGTTGATAATGGTTCCGTCGAGGGCTGAAAAGATGCTGATGGGGGCAGCGTAATTGAGCGGTGTAATTCTATAGCGAAGGGCAGCCAGGTGTCTATTATCCATGGAGGCAAACCGGCATGATTCGATGTTGGTACGATGTCCCTCTTCATCTTCCACTATCATCACGCGGTGCAGAAGTCCTGTTTTAAAGTCAAGTGTGCGGTTGATCTCGAGGATTTTATTCTTATTGGGGTCGAACCATTCTCCATCATCTATTTTAAAACTTACCGGAAGCCAGTTGGGCGCATTGACAAAATCTTCGTTTTCCACTTCATGCCCAGCAACGAGGGTGGTAAGTCTGTTGTAGAGGCCTGCAAAATAAGTCCCCGGATAGTTTATTGTGTTTGCATGGGTCTCTTCCATGGCACCACGAGTGCCAAAAAAGCCGTTGCCAACGGTTAACAGGGCCTCTCGTGAGCGTTCTTTAGAGGAGTCGTAATCGTGATAGGTTAACAGGTTGTTATTTTGTTCTAATTCTACTGTAAACCAGTAGTCGATATCATCAATGGAGATTTCCTCCAGGTCTTCCACTACTTTATCGGCGCCATTGGCCCATAGCCCCGGTTTGTTATTTTCGCGGGCGACGCCAAGCACCAAACCGAAGTTTCCGTTTTTTCCGGCAGCTACCCCCGAAACGGCATCTTCAACTACCACCGAATAATGGTAATCGCAACCAAGATTTTTTGCCGCGGTGAGGAAAATATCGGGCGCCGGTTTCCCTTTAAGACCTGTTTGAGCCGAAACAACACCATCCACCCGGGTTTCTACCAAGTGAGAAAGTCCGGCAGCATCCAGTACCGCTTCACAGTTTTTACTGGAGGAGGCCACCCCGACATGTATTTTTTCTTTTCGGAGTTGTTCCATCAACTTTACAGTGGACGGATAAACTTCCACCCCTTCGGTTCGTAAAACTTCGTTAAAAGCATCGTTTTTCTTGTTCCCCAAACCACAGACGGTTTCCATATCGGAAGTGTCTTCCGGCGAGCCAAAAGGGATTTCAATATTTCGTGATTCTAAAAACGATTTTACTCCGTCATAACGAGGTTTGCCGTCCACGTAAGTCAGATAATCCTCTTGGGTAAACGCTTTAAAGGATTCGCCTGTTTTTTTTGCTCTTTCATGCAGGTATGCATCAAACATCTTTTTCCATGCGTGGCTGTGTACGGTGGCGGTTTTGGTAATTACCCCGTCGAGGTCGAAAATAACGGCTTGTACTTTATGTTGTGTCATTGAGTATAAAATTTCATTATTTAACTGCAAAGGTGGTAAAAATCATCTAAACTGTTAACAGGAATGGCCTGTTGGAGCTAAAAGTTTTGATAAAATTATTTTGGTTGTTGAATAAAATCGGATGCAAACGGTTGCGGGTGGAATAAAGTATAAAAGAAAAAAACCGGTATGAATTTATTTTGTTATCATTTTTTGCAAAAAAAATATTACCTTTGAAGTGTAAGTAACTTAAAATCATTGCTATGAAATATTATTATTTATTTCCCCTGTTACAATTACTTCTTTTGCTTTCTATTCAAGAAACAAGTGCACAAAGCAGAATAAACGCTACATCAGAGCAGGTTTCTCATCAAACTACAAATACTAATTATGTTTTTAGTCTTCCTTTTACCGAAGATTGGGAATCCCATACACTCACGCACAACCTTTGGGAAATTTCGGATGATGCCTGGATTATTGATGTTTATACCGGTAATGGTGGAGCCTCGGCAAAATTCAGGGGTTCATCCATGCAATCCAACTACTCCTCTACACTCACCAGTAACTGGCTGGCCGAAGTTAATGTGGGAACGGTTACCTTAAAATTTGACCTGAAGCTTATTGATATTGTATCAACCGGCTCAGAATACCTTTACATAAAATTATTTAACGGAACCGACTATTTTACCCTTGATTCCATTAACAACACCGGAAGTTTTGAATGGGAAAATTATGAATATGATATTAGTGAACTTGCCTTTGGAAACGATTTTAAAGTAGTTTTTGAGGCACAGGGAACCTCTTCCACAAATATTTCCGGTTGGTTTGTTGATAATATTGAAGTGTACAGGGAATGTGAGCCACCGCGAAATTTGGAGGGAGAAGCATTGGTTGCCAATAATGGTGGGTGGTATTGCGTAATAGGATGGGAAGCCCCCGAAATGTTTATCCCGGTTTCACCCTGGAAGCAGTGGGATTCCGGTGAAAATTTCACTGCATTTGGTCCCTTATCTGCTTCATTCAAAGTTGCAGCACGTTGGGATGCTAACATGCTTACAGATGTTGATGGTGATACCATTAAGAAAATACGATATTTTATCAGTAATAATCAATTTGATTTCTTAATTGTTCATGTTTGGACCGGGCCTGATGCTGTTAATACAATTTATTCTGATACTGTTCCGACCATTGTTGCAGGAGAATGGAATGATCATATTTTAACCGACACCCTTATTTTGGATGCATCTTTAGAATATTGGGTAGGCTATGAGATTATAGGAAATGTAGCAGGTACTTATCCTGCCGGAACCGATGCAGGACCTGCTAATAGTGGTTTCGGAGATAAAACATCTACCGATGGAGTAACCTGGGACAACCTGTCTGATTTCGGGTTGAGTTATAACTGGAATATTGAGATGTATGTGATGGTGCCACCAGATACCAGCAACCATGGATTAAATCATTTTGTTGTTTACAAAAGTGCTGACGAAAATAATTATTCTATCTTGGATTCTGTCTGCTTTATACCTGGTCAAATGTATTATGAAATAGAAGATTATGACATTGGGAATCATGATGCCTATTTTTATAAGGTAAATGCCGTTTGGAGTGAAAACGGAGATACTTGCATTTCGAATTATGCAAGAAATAAGTATCTTCCTATAGAAGATTTTGTAATGATTTTTAATCCATTGATAGGAATCCATGAACCGGTTAAAAACTCAGGTTTGTTAATTTATCCTAACCCCGTGTCAAATTTCTTAACCATCCATTCAGAATTTACCTTGTTAAATTTCACCATTTACGATTTAACAGGCAGGAAAGTCTATTCGGGGAAAGTTTCAGGCCCAAATAATTTAACATTGGATGTTTCCGAATTGAAAAACGGGTTGTATTTATTGAAAGCTGAAACCAATCGGGGGACCTTTATCAGCAAGATAATTAAGAAAGGT
>CAZKGB010000084.1:0-9055 GCA_964551935.1 uncultured Lentimicrobiaceae bacterium
ATGGCGAAGATAAATTGCATCGAAGCATAGTGGGAAGGTGTAAAATCTCACGGTCTTACGTTGTGTAGCAGGTTGGTTGTCTATGGCAATAAAAAACCCCCGATGATTTATCAGGGGTTTTCTGTTTGATAGCACAAATAAATATTATTCAAAAACAGCCAACGACTTTTTAATAATTTCAATGGCCTGCATCAACTCCTCTTCGCTAATAACCAAGGGAGGTGCAAAGCGTATAATATGGTCGTGAGTAGGCTTGGCCAACAGTCCGTTTTCGGCCATTTTAACACAAACATCCCAGGCAGTTTTTCCATTTTTTGGTTTAATGATAACAGCGTTTAACAATCCTTTGCCGCGCACCAATTCAATCATATCCGAATCGATTTTTTCCATCTCTTCTCTAAAAATCTTACCTAACTTTTCGGCACGCTCGGCAAGTTTTTCTTCTTTAACAACCTCAAGTGCTGCTACGGCAACACGAGCTGCCACCGGGTTTCCTCCAAAGGTTGAACCGTGTTCACCGGGTTTGATAGTGAGCATGATGTCATCATCAGCCAACACGGCAGACACAGGATAAGCACCCCCGGAAAGGGCTTTACCAAGAATTAATATGTCAGGACGAACATTTTCGTGGTCACAGGCCAACAGTTTACCTGTCCGGGCTATACCTGTTTGAACCTCATCGGCAATGAACAGGACATTTTTTTCTTTACACATTTGATAGGCTTTACTCAGGTATCCTTCCTGAGGAACCATAACGCCGGCTTCTCCCTGAATGGGCTCAACCAAAAATCCTGCAACGTTGGGGTCTTCAAGTGCTTCTTCCAAGGCATCCAGGTTGTTGTATGGAATTACAATAAACCCGGGCGTGTACGGACCAAACCCTTTTTTAGCATCGGGATCGGTTGACATGGAAATTATAGTAATCGTACGGCCATGAAAGTTGTTTTCGCAAACAATAATCTTGGCTTCACCTTCTTTAATTCCTTTTTTTTCGTAAGCCCATTTCCGGGTTAACTTCAATGCAGTTTCATCGCCTTCCGCACCTGAATTCATGGGAAGTACTTTGTCGTATCCAAAATATTCGGTAACGTATTTTTCGTAAACGCCCAAAGCATCGCTGTAAAAGGCTCTTGAAGTAAGGGTAAGCGTTTGAGCCTGCTGAACCATAGCTCCAACAATCTTCGGGTGACAGTGACCCTGGTTAACGGCTGAATAGGCTGATAAAAAATCAAAATACTCTTTTCCTTCGGCATCCCATACTTTGGGGCCTTTTCCTTTTGATAATACAACCGGCAAAGGGTGATAATTGTGAGCACCGTATTTGTCCTCAAGTTCCATTGCCAATTTCGAAGTGATTTGTTCTGACATATTTACTTTACGTTAAGGATGTTAAAAAATTATTTCTTGTAAACTGCTTTGTAAAAGCCCCGCAAAATTAATGATTTTCCAATGGGAAAGCCCGAATTAAATAAAATTATTATTTCTCTGTTCTAGCATAAAATCAACAGGTTACAGATAGTGTCTAAACGGAAGGATAAGCCATTCAAAAAGCTTATTGATAAACGGACGATCGGCCCATCGTTCGAAATTAAATGGTGCCGAATCGGTAATCGTTTCGTGAACATGGTTTTTTATCTGTTTAATAATGGAGGCATCGTGGCCGATAAGTACTATTTCAAACATATACCTGAAACTTCTGTAATCAAAGTTTGAGGAGCCAATGGCAAAAGTAGTGTTGTCAATCAGCATCAGCTTGGCATGCAGGTTATCTTTGGTGTAGAATAAAAACTGAATGCCCGATTTTGCAAGCGGTCCAAGGTATTTGTTTCGAAGAATATCTACAATATTAACATCTGACTGACGGGGCATTACAACCTGCACTTCAACACCACGCTTTACGGCATTAATCATCGCTTTACGCAATAAATATCCGGGAAGAAAATAGGGTGTTTCAATAATCACTCTTCTTTTCGCTTCATTAATCAACTTTACAAACCGGTAGTTAATTTTTTTTACTGCAATATTGGGAACGTCGCGCAAAATCTCAAAATCATTAAACTCCTCTCCTTTTGAATAGTAAACCACGTTGAGTACATACTTTTTATAAATTCTAAAGTCTTGTATAAAGATTTTCCTAAAAACACCGGTTATCGGGTCTTCCATACGTAACACCGATTCTCGCCAGTTAATGTTATATCCGGTAAGATTTGAAGAACCGATGTAGGTTATCCTGTCATCAATAAGAAGTAATTTTCGATGGTTCCGACGGTGCCCTCGTGTAAAGATATCGGTATTGTATTTTATTTTTTCAAAATACCTGACTTCGCCGCCTGCATCAATAAGTGCTTTAAAAAAAGTATCATCCAATGCTCTTCCACCCCAGTAATCGATAAGCAATTTTACTTCGATTCCTTGTTTTGCTTTTTCAGCAAGTGCATCTCTAAACTGTTCACCAACAGCATCTCTTCCAAGCCGGAAGGTTTCGATGTAGATGTAGTTTCCGGCATTTTCTATACTTTCCAACATCGACTGATAATACAATCGAGGGGTTGAAAAAAGATGATATGGATGATTCACCGGTTCCACTTCACAATCAATTATTGTACGTTAATAAATATTAAGGTGAAAATAGTAATATTTAATGAATCGCTAACAAAGAAAACCGAAAAGTATTGTATAACCGGCTTACCTTATCTTGGTTTTTTAAACCAAAAATAGAATACTAAAATAACAAGTATTAAGACGATGGTTCCGAAAAGACCGGCTAATAAAAGTCGATAGTGGTGAATGGTTTTTAACGATTCCTCATTTTTTTCTTTCAATATAAAGGTTTCGTTAAGCTGCTCTTCCGCTTTGTATTTGGCTTCTATTTCAGCCATTTTTGCCCGGTTAAGCTGATTAACCAACGAATCCTTACCAGCCATAAATTGGGTATAGTAGTTTATAAAATCGTTATAATCGCACGTGGCTGCAGCAATTTTAAGCAAGTATTCCTGATTTGATGAAATATAGTCGGGCAAATTAATATCGATGGAATTATGTAAGCTTTTTAAAAAAAAGTTTTTGGCAACATTATAGTCCTTTTGCAACATGGCAATCTTCCCTTCGTTTTGATCGACCATAACCAACCCTGACAGGGAATTGATTTTAGTATATATCTCTCTGCTTTTCTTAAAAAAAGATTTAGCCTTATCGTAGTTTTCCATGTTGGCGTACAACGATCCCATGTTGTTGTACACCATGGCCATTCCTTGCAAATCGCCCAGTTTCCTTTTTAACAAAAGTGACTTTTCGTAATAGTTAAGTCCTTTTTTGTAGTCCTTGTACTGTTCGCAGTACGTGTCGGCCATATTGGTGTAAACTTTTGAAAGCTCAAATTCATTTTTTGTTTGGATATAAAATTGTTCGGCCTCTTGCAGGTATTTCATCGCCTGCGAGATGTTTCCCCAGGCTTTATAAATGATGGCAATATTGTTTAAGCATTGCCCCACTCCTTCTTTATTGTTTCCCTCATCAAATAAAAGTTTTGCACGATAATAATAGTCAAGCGAGCCTTGATAATTGTATTTGTAATAACTGATGTTCCCCAGATTAATTAAGGTGGTAGCCATGCTCGATTTGTCGCCGGCTTTGGTTTTTAACTCGAGTGCTTGTTTAAAATACCTTTCTGCTTTCGGGTAATCAGACCACTCGTCATAAAGCAGGCCGATATTACTTAAACAGTTTCCCTGTTCTAAAATATTACCCGCTTTTTTAAATGAATCGAATGCTTTTAAAAAAAAATCCAACGCGGTTTTGTAATTGCTTAACATATAACAACTAACCCCCATCGATTTATAGGCTTTACCTTCCAAATCGGGCCGGTCAATTTTTTGTGCAAGAATGACCGCTTTTTGACCGTTAATGATACAATCGTCGTACATTATGTTTCGGTACGATTCGGATAGTTTAATAAGAAGTTCTATTTTTTCAGGTCCTGATGCTTTTGAGATACTTGTTTCAAGACTGTCGATACCGGATATATTTTCGGCATTAATTATCAATGCAAAGCAAGTAAAAAGTAGTATTGCAACAGTTTTTTTCATCATCTCACAAAAGTAGAAAATCCTATGGATATATGTACATCCGAAATAAAAAAAGGCCGCCTTGGTAAAAAGACAGCCTTTAAAATTTATTGGTTGATTGATATTACTGCAAAGTAAATTTCACCGGTAGGTTAAACGATACACGAACCGGTTTACCACGCTGCATACCCGGTTGCCATTTGGGCATATTCTTCACAACTCTTACCGCTTCTTCGTCGCAGCCACCACCGATACCACGCAATACTTTAACGGCGGTAATCGATCCATCTCTTTCAACAACAAAGTTAATAAACACACGACCCTGAATCCCTGCTTCTTTAGCATAAGGCGGATACTTAATGTTTGTGGCTAAGTATTTCATCAAGGCGGCTCTTCCACCCGGGAATTCCGGCATGTTTTCAACAACTTGAAAAATTTGCTGTTCTTCTACATCTTCATCGTCTGTTTCAGGTGGTATGTATTCTTGAAACTCTGTATTATCATCTGCTTCAACATCAATATCCAAATCATCTTCAACCTGAACATCATCTTCCACAATTTTAATTTGAGTAACTTGTCGTGGAGGGGGTGGTGGAGGGGGTTTAACTTTTTGTTCGGTTATAGGGATTATCTCCTCGGGGGCATCATCCACAGCAACTTGCATCTGATTTACAGTTTGCTTGTCGTAGCTCTTTAATGAGAAAGCGCCAAAGACAATGAGCAAGGCTAAAATCAAGCCTATTTCAATAAAATAGCCCTTTTTGTTTTCCAGGTCTGCTTTCGGTGTTTTTCTAATTTCCATGTTGTTTGTTTTTATTATGAAAAAACTGGGCTAAATTAAGAATAATCTTAATAGTAAGCCTTTTTTGATTTTAATTTTTTAAAAATTGGTATAAACAACCACCATCCCAATAGTGCTCCAATTGCATCAGCTAATGCATCAAACACGTTACCACTTCTGCCTATAAAAACATATCGCTGTAACAGTTCGGTAAGTAAGCCATATAAAATGGTAATTACAATAGCTGTTAAAACCAATCTTTTTCGATTGCCGCTCTCATATTTATCACGGTATCCAAATAAAATTAAAAAAGATAACGCACCAAAAATAAAGAGATGAACAACCTTATCAGGGCTTAACCACTCCCAAAAACTTTTAATTTCGGGGAATACATTTCCAGGAAGTCCTGTCAAGAGTAAAATTATCAAGGACCATGCCAAAGCGGGCCAATACCCCTTTAAAACCATTTAATCAGGAAATTAATTCTTTGTAAGCAGCTGCATCCAGCAAATTTTCAACTTCGTCGAGGTCAGAGATCTTAAGAATAATAATCCAGCCATCGCCATAAGGATCACTATTGATAAGCTCCGGTTCATCTTCAAGCTTTCCATTAAACTCGAGGATTTCTCCTCCAACGGGAAGTATGAGATCCGAAACGGTTTTAACTGCTTCGATGGTACCAAACACCTCATCTTTTGAAAGGGTGTCGCCAACGGTATCTACTTCTACAAAAACAATATCACCCAGCTCGTTTTGAGCAAAATCGGTAATACCAATATAACCTTTGTTACCTTCAACTCTAAGCCATTCGTGATCGCTTGAGTATTTTAAATCTTTTGGAACTTTCATTTTTATGAATTTAGATTAGAATAGATGACAAAATTAGTGAAAAAAGTTGGTTACTTCTGTATAATATGCAACTAATAAAAATTAAAAACGCAATAAGAAATCCGGCCAATGATAGATCTCGTTTTTTAACAACAACAAGTGCTACTGCGCCAAATTAAATCGCAACGAGAATCCACCGCTGGTTGAAGCGGTTGCGTACTGCGACGATATGTAGGGTGTGTTGTTGTTCCAATTATAATAGAATCGAAGCTGAAGGCTTTTACTAAGCATGTAGTCGGCCGTAAAATTAAAGGTAAACTGCTTTGCCCCGGCCGAAATTTGATTATTGTCATCATCGATACGGCGAAGGAATGTTATGTTATCACGAATTCCAAAGTCGGCTTTAATATTAAGATCGCTATTGAATCTGCTTTTTTTACCTCCCGAAATAATTGAAAATTTTATGTTTTTAAAACGATATCCTACCCCTACCGAAACTTCGCTGCTATTCACTTCGGTCATTTGGTTATTAACAAAACTCATGGTAATCGATCTGCTTTTTTTGAAATCGACTCTGGCATTAAAACTATTTTGCATAGTAACATCAATTCCTATTAAGGGAGAAAACGTTTCCATCATGGCAACTATACCGGCATCATATTTATTTACAAAATTCATACTGCTTTCGTACATCTGATCAGGATTGTTGGGATTGTAAAGCAGATTTTGTTGCCATGATCCAATGGTCATCATAGAGCGATACCCGTGCTTGATGTTAAAGCTTCTGAACACTTTCCCTATAAATCCTATATTGGTAAGCCCGCTAAAGGTAACGTTCCAGTTTGGAAAGGGAAAAGCAGGGAAAATACTGGACACATCCATTTTATTAACATCCCGTCCTCCGTAAGCGGCCAAAAATGAATAATAAAGAACCTCCTGTTGGTTGGAACCGTATCCTTGCGGAAAGTCAGCTCCTGCCAATGAATCGTAAAAATACTCGTGATTCCAGTTGGGGTTTTCACGAGCCAGACGTTCGGCAATGGGTAACCTGTTATTTCTAAACTGGTTAAAAGTGGGAGAGTTGGTTGAATCTCCTTTTGAGGAGAATGAAGTTCTGATTAAGTTGTAAGAGATACTGAAATTACCTTTTTCGATGGGTGAAAAATCATAAAAGCCACCTATATCATTACTATACCGGTAATACGATTGCCGGCTACTGGTTAGCACCCTGTCGCCACTAAGGTCGATACGTATTACTGACCACAAATCGAGGTTTGCCTTATAATTAAGCTGTTCGGAGTGCTTTTTTATGTACGGGTTGTTAAGGGCAGTATCGTTGGTAATCCAGCCCATGCGTGCCGCATCGCCTCTGATGTCGCGCTGACTTCCGAAAACAAAATCCCAGCCCGGAGCATTTTGAGCCATATCCATTCCAAGAAACGTAGGTTCCGGAATGTAACCGGGAAGTAACGTTCCATCGGCAGTCCGGTAATTTAAACTAACTTTTCTAACCACCATTAATGTTTTAAGAATACCATCCATGGCAATTTTTCCGTAATTAACGCCGGGCTTGGCATTGGTTGAGTCGGCTGCCTTGCCTTTGGTTGCTTTTTGTTTACCTTTTGTCCTGCTGTTGCCTCTTCGTTGCGACGACCTAC
Organism: uncultured Lentimicrobiaceae bacterium; assembly: GCA_964551935.1. Taxonomy (GTDB): domain Bacteria; phylum Bacteroidota; class Bacteroidia; order Bacteroidales; family F082; genus B16-G9. The sequence continues at coordinate 7,332 of CAZKGB010000084.1, forward strand.
GACTATTTGAACGATTTAATTTTTTCAAGTAGGACACCTTGTTGTATAACTTAGTCAAATCGGCTCCCGAGTTTAACTGAATGTCGTTGGAATTCTCCAACGCGTTTCCAAATCGTTGTTGAATGGAAATCGGTGAAGCAGTCCAGGTAAACAGTGCCTGATAGCTGGCTGTTAGTTTAACCCAGTCAACCAAAGGAATTTTTTTAAGGGGTACGTTATAGGTAGCCTTAAAAGTTTGATTGTAGTTTTGTTTGGTTCCGAACCGGCGTATCTGACTCCACACCTCACGTTTATATTCATCCCATTGTTCCGATTGTTTGTCAGGATAGATGGTAGGTTCTTTAATGTATGCCCGCGAGCCGGTTGAAAGCTCAAAAGTCAACGATCTTGCCAAATCGTATTTTAAATTAAAGTTATTATTCCAGTTCCAAACCCTGTTAAAGGTAGGATAGGTAATAATATCGCCAAAGCTTTTATCGCGATACTGTTTTTTCATGAAGTTCCGGTTCATGTCAGTCCTAAACGAAATAATTTTTGGCAGATAATAAAAGTTAAAATCTTTAATCAGCTTAAACCAGTCCGATTTACCCAGAAACCCAATTTTATTAAACGGTTTAACATTTTTCGGACTGGTACTGTAATTATACCCCAAGCCTCCCTGATATTTTTTCTGAACTTCTTCCTCGATATCAATATTTTGGTGTTTGATTTGCGAGTAGGCAAAGGAGGCATTAAAGTTTTCAATATCATAAATATGTGCTTTTCGTCGGGAGTTGGTTTTATCCTTGCGCACATTCATAAAGTTCACATTTTGCCTCGTGGTGTTGTCGATGGTTAAGGCTTTTACCGAGTCGCGATTTGCTTTTGTTGTATAACTGTCAAGTTCGTCTTTAAGCAGGATATCAGGGTTTAAAGGGTTATATTTCGGGGTAATTCGCTGGATACCGTAATCGTAATGCATCGGGATTCTGATGCCGCTTTTTTCTCCAAAGAATTTACCGAGATTTAAATCGGTCGAGAACTGCATGTTTGTTTCATAGTCCAACGGTATCTCACTAATTTTCTGATCAATGGTACCAAACCCGGCAGCACGGTGCGATGCTAAAATAGAGACCCGGCCCAAATCGGCCAAATCAGCTTGTACTCGCCCGGTAGTAGCCCATCCCGGGGAGTCGTTAAAGTCGGTCAGTCGCAACTCATCAACCCAGATAATGGCACTTTTGGCTTCGCCGTCATCATTGGTAGCAAACCCAACCTTTTTAGGGTTTCGAACTCCTATTAAGATACCTTTTACATCACTGATATTTGGGTTACCTAATACCGTGATGGTAGCTTTTCCGTGAATTTCGCGATAGGGTTTCGTAAGCGACAGCGTGTTATTCGGGTCGCGCATGGCAATGTTCCGGTCTTGTTTAACTTTTACCAACTCATCGAGTATTATCTCCATGTTGTTCTCCTGCGGCCATATTAAATCGGGTTGATTAATGGAGGTCCCCCAGGGAGTAACTTTAATCGGAATTTCGTACTCATAGTAGTTGTTGGTAAAGTCGGCACCCACCCTGATAAAGATGGTTAAATCGTTGTCGTTAAGCGCTTGACTCTCCAGCATCTTTTCGCCATGAACAAACATTTTGATTTTTTTATATTGCATAAAGACGAACACCGTTTTTTTATAGGCTCAACTGGCGTCGCCATCATGAAGGGCATTAATACTGAACTGCACC
>CAZKGB010000085.1:0-9053 GCA_964551935.1 uncultured Lentimicrobiaceae bacterium
TATAACGGCACAAGTTAGTTTTAAAACTCAAAGCCAAACCGGGTTTTTACCTGTCTGGAAGTCATGAAGTCGAGCGGCACCTATATACAACCCCCTTCATAAATACACCGGAAATGATAACGATGATTTAGCGGTGGTGGTACTAAGCCACGTACACCGTTTCGCTTACCGGTGTGCGACAATCCATATCCTGTCCCCGGTCGAGGTGATCGGCAATCTCGGCCGAAACACCGGCCATTCGTCCTAATAAAAATATAATAAAACCGATTTTTTGCATCCCGGTTTTCGAAATACGGTTTTTCTTGTAATCGAACCACATCAGTTTAAGCGAAATAACCGCAATAACGGCGTCGATATTTACACAGTAAACATTTGACGAAACACCCACCTCAAAAAGTGATTTTACCAACTCATGATAAAACTCCCAAAAAACATTGTTGATTTTTAACTGTTTAAAGTGATGATAAATGTAATCCTCACGCGGGTCGATGTTTACCGGTTTACCTTTAAAAACCGGATGGTTAATACAGGGAATACGGCCATAACTTGTTTTGCCGGCAGCCTTGGCTTTTTGTTTGTACTCGAGATACTGTACCGCAACTTTGTTGCTTAAAGCAGTTAATTTTGAGGCGGCCGGTATTTTACCCGGATCAGAAAATTTAACCTGGCTGAACGAGTCCAATAAAAAATCAACAGCCTCAAAACCTGCTCCGCCATGTGCCAGCCCGGTATTCGACATAAACCCTGCAAAAGCAGTAGAGATATTGTTTCGGGCACTCACCGTTTCCTTGGCTCCTTTGGCACTAATGGTCCCCACACCGTTGGTTAAAGTTAATGCCAGCAACGCCTGAAACTCTTGCAGTTCGGTACCTTGCGGCGAACGGTTAAATACACTTTGAAAAGCCGTTTCGGTAAACGAAGAGTAAAGCAACCTAACCGGCCTGCGGCTTCTTATCTTCCTAAGAACCGGATTCTTTAAAGGATTTATACCTGCCAGCACGGTAATTCTGGCTTCGGTACCCAGGTAAGCTACCATATTTTCCACCGTGTTACGGCTGATTTTTTTAAGGGCCAACGGTTGAAAAGCCAAATCGGTTAAAATGGATGCTATTAAAAACAGATCACAATCTTCCACTTTATGTTTTTCAAGATAATAAAGGGCAAACTGTATGATGTTACTTTTATTTATCTTTTCTTTCAGCCCTTTAACAATCATCTTCCCAAAAGCACTCGGGGCATGCTTTCCGGCAGGAATGAGCCGTGCAGCCAGTTTTTCAGCTTTAGCAAAACCAAATGTCTTGAACTTATCTTTAACTTCCAATTCGGTTAAAATAGTGAGCAGGCTGTTAATGTAACGGTTTCCCAATTTAAACTGTTCGTGATTTCCTATCATGCTTACAGCAGCCATTAACGCCTGATTAGGCGTAGCACCGTTAAACTCGGCAAACTGCATGGCTTCATAATATTTGTCGTCGGAACTACTCAGGTAGTTGAGGCAGGCATTAATAAACGGTAAATCTTCTTTTGGGGGATGCTCTTTTATCAGGGCGAAAATTATATTGCTTTCAAAGGGGTAATTCACCAGGTCAACTACAGGCACACTATGAAGCTCGGCAATTTGGGTTTTAGCATCAATACGCGATGCCCCTGAAGCATTCCGCATTCGCTGGCGTAAATAGGTGGCCCCGAGTTCCCGGTTAAATTTTTTAATTTCAATGTTGTAAGGGTTCATGGCCTCCACCAACGGCAACCGCAAATGAGAGGGCAATTTTAATTTAAAATCTTTACCCATCCATGGTTTGAGGCTTAAATCGCCAATGGGTTCAAAATCATTTTTTAAACCCAACTTATCAAAAACCGCTTTAACGGCATCCGGAATATGCTGTATGGAGCTAACCCTGATACCTCTTGTGCTCACTTTTTCAGGCTTACCGGGATTAAAGGCCTGCATTTTAAAATAGGCGTCAAACCACTTCTCTTTCGATTCGGCTCCGTCACCATCGCCGGCCAAAGCCCCCGCATGGCCTACCGCACGGGTAAGTTGCGATTTCCACCTTCCGGTAACGCAAACCACCATGGGTTTGTTAAACTTCAAGGTTTTGGCTTTAATCATGTTGAGAGCCTCCTGTTCGTAACGGCCACCCGGCTCAACATAAAGCACCACCGCTTTGGTACGATCATCATTTTGAGCGGCATTTAAAAATTCAGCCAGTCCAAACTGAATAATCTTATCCTTACCCGAGCTGATAATGGTAGTCGTACCAAAGCCCGAAGTTTTCAGGTAGGAAGCTATGGTATTACCAAAATTTCCCGAGTTACTGTGAATAGCAATCGAACCTTTCAGCAGCGACTCTTCGGGTTTGTCGCCCCCGAGTGCCCCACCAATTCGCACCCTGTTCCACGAATCGCCAACTCCCAACGAGTTGGCACCAAAAACATCAACCTGGTTCGACTGACAAATTTCACGAATGACCAACTGATCTTTCACACTCATCTTTTCGGTAACAATTACAATCCGTTTCAGTGCCTTGTTATAGTGCAACAACTCGGTAACAGCATGAAAAACCGCTCCGGGCGGCAGGTAAATCACCCCGGTATCAAACTGATGATGTTTTATTACATCCGCCAAACGCGGATAAACAGGAATATCGCCCACAGGTGTTTCTAATATACCCGATCGCCCATACTGCACACCTGCCACAACATTACCGCCACTAAAGGCATGAGAAACAGGAGTTACTTTACGGCTTTCGGTTCCCAAAATATTCATTACACAAATACGTGCCTCTTTTGGCGCTACATCTTGCAGATTTTGAATACCCGTGAAGTAGGGAAACGGATTGGTATTTTGTTTATTCATTTTATTAGCATTTGATAGGTTTGAGACTGATAAATAACACCTGTTATCGGGTTTGTTTTTCTATTAGATAATTATCGATATCAACAGCATATTGTATCACCTCGATCATGGAACTGTCGTACCCAAAAAACTTATAAGGAATCTCCAGAGAATCTAAAACATTGGCAGCATAGGTAAACCCTTTAATAAGATTTGGCCCTCCACGGCCGGAAACCACATAGATATCGGGTTTGCCGTTTTCGTTTACATAATCACGCAAGGCATCAAACATTCCTTTGTAGGTAACAAAAATATCGGTGTTGTTTGCCTTACCTCCGATAAGCAGCAAAACATTTGACCGTTTAAGCCAGTATTTATATACTATGGAGGCAATTTGATACATCTTCTCGTAGGGAGGATTTCCTCCAAAGTCGCTTGAAATAGTAGCTTTTTGCGAAAGCACCTCCGTGGCGGCACTGTTGGCACCACCGCCAAACATAAAGGAGGTAATGGTTCCTTCGGGATTGATAACCACCACATCGCTTTGCCCCTGATAGGTACGAAGCCGGTTTATTTCGGCTTCAAACTCCGAAAGGTTGGCATGGAAAATTTCGGGAGGAAGCTGAAGTCGCTTCCAATGAGGATTATCCTGGTCAAACTGCGCTTTAAAATCGCAGGCAACCGGAACATACTTATCTCCCACCTTTTCCATCCTGATGGGATTTAATTCGAGTGTGGTAAATCCAAAGTCGTTGTATAAATTCCACAATTTCGGCAAATACTGAACCAGGGGACTAATAATCTCGGAAGGGGCATCCAAATCGGATAAGGCATCATTAATATGATACGCTTTCAATCCTGTTAAAGCGTTAAACGACTTGTTTACAATCATCTCAGGCGGAAGCTCTTCGATGTCAACCCCCCCGTGATGAGTTAAGGTAAAGCTGGCTCGTCGTGAAGAAGTACAAACATTTAAGTTAAAGTATATCTCGTAGTCCGACGGGATAAACTCTTCGTAGGTTACACCGTTTGATCGGATGCGCTGGTTGTGAAATGTGTGCTCGGCAAAAAACAGATCATGTTTTGCTTTAAGTGCTTCTGCCGGAGTACTGACAATTTTTACCAGCCCCGCTTTACCTTTTTTACCCACTCCACCATAAAAAACGGGTTTTACAACACATTTTTGCCGTTTGTTAATAAGCTGCTCGATTTCACTCATCGTAGCATTAGCATTAAGTATTTCAGGGATTGGAAACCCGGATAGGGTTAAGATAGGTGCCCCGTATTTCATTCCTGTAATTTGCATAGTAACCCGGTTTTGTATGATATATTAAGTTATAAAAGAATTGTTTACCCTGTTTCAAACGATAAAAATAGGTAAAAATCATGAAAAATAATAATTCAAAGTATTTACACAAAGTATATATTAGTACTTTTGAATGATTATTTTTAAGCTTTACATTCAGCATAATTCATTTCCGGTTGACAGATAAAATAGAAATGCGTTGTTAAAATCTTTTGATAACATGAAAAAATCAGAGAGTCCGAAGTTTCCAAATAGTGAAAAGAAATTCAAATCCATTTTTGACAACTCGCCACTTGGAATATATATGGCTACTAAAGACGGCGCTATCATTGAAGCCAATACCGCATTGCTGGCAATTTTAGGGTCGCCGTCGATTGAAGCAACGAAATCGATAAATGTTCTTACATTTCCACCATTGGTAAAAAACGGGTATGCTGAAAAGTTTAAAACCTGTGTAAAAAAAGGAATAACCATCGAAATGGAAGTTCCGTACAAAACCAAATGGGGAAAAGAAACCTATTTACACAGTTTTTTAGTTCCACTTAAAAATTCGCAGGGAGAGGTTGAAAACATTTATACTCTTATTGATGATATCTCACAGCGAAAAAGATCGGAAAAATTGCAAAAAGTGTTGTACAATATTTCCAATGCAATTATTACAACCGAAAATCTTAAAGAGCTTATAAGCCTGATTAGGTCGGAGATATCCTCTCTTATCGATACAACCAATTTTTTTGTGGCCCTTTACGATGCAAAAACCGACACCATCTCATTACCTTTTTATTCTGATGAGTACGATTCTTTTACCACATTTCCGGCAGAAAAAACCATTACCCGCTATGTAATTAAAACAAAAAAATCGCTGCTGGCTGATCTAAACGATTTAATAGAGCTCGAAAAAAAAGGTGAAATTGAACGGTATGGGACAAACTCTTTGGTTTGGTTGGGTGTTCCGCTAAAAGTTAACGGTGAAGTTACCGGGGCCATTGTTGTTCAGAGCTATACCGATGCTCAGGCTTATGACGAAAAAGACAAAGAGATGCTGGAGTTTGTTTCCGACCAAATTGGCATGGCCATCCATCGTAAAAACGTGGAAGAGCGGGTTAAACAAAGTGAACAACGATTCGAATTGGCCATGAAAGCTTCAATGGACGGGCTTTACGATTACAATCTTATCACCAATAAACTCTACTACTCTCCACGCTGGAAAAGTATTTTGGGCTACCGCGATGACGAATTACTAAATTCCCTCGAAACATGGAACGCATTAACAAACAAGGAAGTTCAAGAGGCAACAGAGCGAAAACTTAAAGAATCGATAGAAAAAAAACTCGACTATTATAACGTTAAATTCAAAATGAGGCATAAAGACGGGCACTGGGTACACATCCTGTCGCGTGCCCATATTATCTATAACAAACAAGGAAAAGCCATTAGGACAGTTGGAACTCACTTCGACCTGACTGAGCAGATAAAAGCCCAGGAAAAAATTGAATCAGCCTTAAAAAAAGCAGAAGAAAGCGACAGGCTTAAGTCGGCATTTTTAGCCAACATGAGTCATGAAATACGAACCCCCATGAATGGTATTCTTGGATTTGCATCCCTGCTGAAAGAAGAAAATTTATCAAAAAACGATATTAAAAAGTACGTAACAATTATTCAACGAAGCGGAACCCGGCTTTTAAATATTATTAATAACCTGATTGATATTTCAAAAATCGAAGCCGGGCAAATGGATCTTACCTTTGAAACTTACGACTTAAACGAACAGATAAACTACCTGTTTGAGTTTTTTAAACCGGAAACCGATAAAAAAAATCTCACCTTACACGTAAGTCCGGCCTTGAAAGATAAGCCGTTAATGATCTATTCCGATAAGGAAAAAATATATGCCATTTTAACCAACCTTATTAAAAATTCGATTAAATATTCCCACGAAGGAGAGATTGAATTTGGCTACACCCTTAAAGGCGATAACACTGATAAGGCCATTGAATTTTTTGTAAAAGATACCGGAATCGGGATTCCCGAAGAGAGACAGAAAGCAGTTTTTGACCGTTTTGTACAGGCCGACATCGAAGACAAAAAAGCCTACGAAGGAGCCGGACTCGGCCTGGCCATTTCAAAAGCTTACGTCGAAATGTTGGGAGGAAGTATTGGAGTAGAATCCAATGAAAAAGGCTCGCGGTTCTACTTTACCATTCCTTTTTCCAACAACCATTCTGGTGCAACATCGTCAAAACATCAAACACCTCAAAGGAGAGTTGAAAAACTCATGCCTAAATCGCATAAAATTTTGATTGCAGAAGATGAAGACGTTTCGTTTAACTACCTTTCTATTTTACTAAACCATTACAATAACTTCGAAATAATAAGAGGATACAATGGTTTGGAAGCTGTCGAAATCATAAAAAAACAACCTGATATCAATTTAATATTGATGGATGTTAAAATGCCTGTCATGAGCGGTTACGAAGCATCCAAAAAGATTCGCGAATTTAACAAAGAGGTTGTCATTATTGCACAAACCGCTTTTGCTTTAGAAGGCGACAGGGAAAAAATACTTGAGACAGGATGCAACGATTACATAAGCAAACCCATTAATAAAGCAGAATTAATATCTAAAATGGAACAATGGCTATAAAGGGGTTTGTTGTTAATAAAAACACCCCTCAGCCTGCTATTACCACCCTAAAACAGTTTGGAGAGGTTGTGTTATTTACCTCCGAAAATATTACCTACCCGCAGGTTTCGGGACATCCCGACCTGTTTTTCTGTTGCGGTAGCGGACGATGCGTTGCAGCACCCAATACACCCCAAAAATACATCACGTGGTTAAAAGAAAAAAACATTGATTTTGTGCCGGGTTCCCAACCGGTTGGCGATAGTTACCCTTCCTCTGCCATTTATAATGCGGTGGTTACCGATGGTTATTTAATCCACAATCATTCGGTAACCGACCCCGTGGTGCTGAAAACATTCAGCCGGTTGAAAAAAATTAACATCAAACAGGGCTATAGCCGGTGCAGTTTACTGCCTTTAAAAGAAAACCATTTCATCACCTCCGACGAAGGCATTTACAAGGTGTTGAAAAAAAACCGCCTTGACGCGCTCTATGTTAATCCTTCATCCGTTTTACTGCCCGGTTTTAAGCATGGATTTTTTGGAGGTGCCGCGGGGGTAATTAACGACACCATCTTTTTAACCGGATCGTTAAATTATTTCCCGGAAGGCGAAAAAGTCAGGAACTACCTTAACCACCTCCATTACACCATTGTTGAGCTTTACGACGGCCCCTTGTTTGACGGGGGAAGCATATTGATTGTTTAACCCGTTTACGATATTTCGACAGTCTTCAGGCGCGCGGTCATGGTGAGTGGCGCGACGCCGGGAGCGCTGTATCGAACCATGAAGCGAGGGGAAGTATTGAGTCCCTGCCACCCTTCAAGGGAACCAATCTTGATGTAAGTTTTAAAAAGATCCTCCAACCAATTTTTTTAACACATCAATAAACCCCCTAACATCCTCCTCCGTGGTATCCCACGAACACATGAGCCGCACTTCGTTACGGTCGTGATTCCAAACATGAAAGTAGTAGTGCTGCTGTAAAGTTTTGGTAATGGATTCGGGTAATCGTGCAAAAACCCCATTGGCTTTTACCTCCCTCAGCACCTTTACTTGCGGAATCTTAGCCAGCTCATCAGCCAGAAGCTGTGCCGTTTTATTGGCATGCGCTGCATTTTTTTTCCACAAATCACCGGTTAAGTAACGGTCGAACTGAGCCGCGATATATCGCATCTTTGAATGAAGCTGCATCCCCTGTTTACGGCTGTATTCAAAATCGTGAGCCAAATGGGATTTTAAAAACACCACCGCTTCCCCGAACATCAGGCCGTTTTTGGTTCCGCCAAACGATAGTACATCTACCCCGGTATCGGTAATCATCTCTTTTAACGAAACGCCTAAGGCCACGGCCGCGTTGGCAATTCGGGCACCATCAACATGAAGGTACATATTGTTTTCGTGTGCGAAGTCAGCCAAAGCGGCAATCTCTTCGGGAGTATAAATTGTTCCCAATTCGGTAACCTGCGAAACAGATATCACCTTGGGTTGCGAGTGGTGTTGAAAGCCAACACTCCGTAAAAAGGGTTTTACATCTTCTGCTGTTATTTTCCCGTCAACGGTTTCAATGGTATATATTTTACTTCCTGATATCTTTTCCGGAGCACCGCACTCATCTTCATTCATGTGTGAAGTGTGTGCCGATACAACGGCTTCGTAAGGTCGCATCAGATGTTGTACCCCCAACACGTTGGCAGCCGTTCCGTTATAAACGAAAAACACCTCTGCCGAAGAGCCGAAAACCGCTTTAAATTTCTTTTCGGCAGCCGTTGTTACCGGATCATCCAACTCGCCATAGGCAGGAATATGGCCGGTGTTGTTAACCGCTGCCAACGCTTCCATTATTTCGGGGCAAACTCCCGACCAGTTATCACTTGCAAAACTTTTCATCTGTATATCGATTTATCGCAAAAATTTAGACTGTGTGACGGCTTAAGCAACCGGGCAATGTGTGTGCTATTGTGGGCGGCATCTATATTTGACCTCCCACACCCTTAAATTTCTCCACAAACGCAGAAATCTTTTGAAAAACGCTTTGCTTTTTTGTCAAATACCGGGGGTTTAGAGGGCTCATTTTCGGCAAAAGGGCATTGAGCTCTGTTCCGTTTTCACTAGCATATTCCCGTTTTAATGATGAAACTATATAGCGTTTAGCTGCTTCTTCATTTAAGTTTTCATCACTTATTAGCTCCTCTGCTTCGCGTTGTTGCTCTGCTTGTGCAAAAGCAAAAAAAGCATCAATAACACTTGCTATATCCCCTAACTCATCTAAATCTGTTTGGTTGA
>CAZKGB010000086.1:0-9047 GCA_964551935.1 uncultured Lentimicrobiaceae bacterium
GTCATTATACACCCACCATAAAGTTTGGTCACCTTTAATAACCTGGTCGGACAATACACTACCATGAATAATCCCCTCAATTTCTTCATCTTTAGTAGGGGTTTTGGTGTGGCACAGTGAGTTATCGATATCGTAATAGGGGTAATCACCCTGGAAAGGATCGTACTCGCCATCACCGTCATTATCGTAAAAGGGAGCCAGATAATAGCTTTGCCCTTTGGAGGGGTCACCGTGTGCAGGCCAATTTAAAATAGATTCGGGAATGGTGTATTCTTCGTCCGGCACAAAAATTCCGGTTTCAGGATCGGTATGAGATAAAAACTCATCCACATCAGCACGATAAATTTTATAATGCTTGTCGTATTGCGAACAGGTTGCCGCGTCAATAGCAGCAGTACCATCAGTAGTTAAAGGGCCTGTCCAGTAATCGACTCCTATCTGACGATATCGCAAGGCAGCCAACTTTAGCTGGTTGTTAATATCGAGACCTCCAATCCACAATGCTCCTGAAAACATAGAAGTTGCCGTACCGTTTTTGGGGATATAATATTTTGATCCGGTACCGCCTGGCAGATCCCACCACATATCACCACCGGTATTGATACGTGCTTTCACATTATTAATGTCAAGCCACTCGAAACCGGCAGCAGGAGCACAACCTGCCGTGGTATTTTTTAATACACGCTTAACTTTAAGACTGTCATATTGCACCTCTCTTCCAAAAGTGGTGGAAGTTATAAGCGATGAAATAAAAACAATCAATAAAATATGAGTAATATTCTTCATAATATATTCTGTTTATTCTTTAGTTACTATTACAATTATTAAGGTGTGATTTTAAAAGTTGAATGAAACTCCAAATCGTATTTGTCGAGGAGCGCTATAATTCCCGGGCCTGTTAACATAAATGCTGTAAAGTTCCTGGTACGACTCGGGGTCGAGCTGGTTATTTATTTCACGCTGCCATTCGGGAGCTGCCAGATATCCATCATCATCGGCGTTTCCGGTATAGGGATATACATTCAACACGTTATGTGTATTTAGCACATTTAATACCAAAAAGTAAACATTCATATACGATTGGCGAGTTGTACCATCTTTATTGGTATGGGGTTTAAAGTAAAAATCTTTATCCACACGCATATCAATTCTGAACTGCCAAGGCAAACGTGAGCCGCCATAAGTACCCCTGAGCAGATTCACACCCCCTGAAATCGGTGAGGTTACGTTTCGTGAAGCGGTATAAGGAACACCCGATCCACCGCTTAGGGTCATGTTAACACCAAAGTTGCTCAAAATATCAATAGGTGCTTTTCCTGATTTATCGCGGTTAATACGAGGTCCGTTGTATTTTTTTCCATCGAAATACCTGAAGTCGAACACGATGTTAAACTGATGCCGTCTGTCCCAGGGCATTGGGAAAGTAGAACGCAGGTTAGGTAACCCGGCAGCAATTAAGGAGGCAGCCGTAGTAGTAGATGAGCCGGTAGCATCAGCAAACTGCAAGGTATAAGATGCACGCAACTGAATGTTTCCGGTACGGCGCAAATCATAATCAACGGTCAAACCTTTAACAGTACCAAAGTCGAGGTTATTATAAGAGGTGTAATCTTTAGGATAGGCCCCGTTGAAACGGTATAACTGAATCATATTACGCATCTCACGATAAAACGTTGAAAAGGTTATGGCAGATGTATTGTTCAGCTTTTGAGTAAATCCTAATTCGTAATCAATCGTTTTTTCAGGAGTAAGTGACGGGTTATTAATGGCACCGCTTATGGTATTAAAATAGTAATAGGTAGCCGGAGTGGTAAAGGTATTACTCGAGGGCCTCTGTGTCAGCACATCGTAATGTGCAAAAAAGAGCGCTTCATCCGAAATAGGAAACGAAAATGAGATACGAGGCATAATACTTACCTGAGGATCGTAATCTTTAAAAGAGTTAATGTCAACTCTCTCCTGGTTCGGATTTTGCAATACCGGAGAAATACCACTTCCTACATCCAATACCGATGGGTCTTGTATTTCGACACCCTGAGCATTATACCATATATTACCATCGCGATAACCGGTAACCCGGGTTGGGTTTTCAACTTTATCAGCATAAACAACAAAGTTACTGCCAATATTACCCGGATGCGAAATTTGATTGCCGCCCAGGTTACTAACTTCACTGGCAGTTTTTGCAGGAAACAACAGATAAGGATCTTTTAAAACTTTTTGGTTGGCATCGTAACGGTCAACACGCACACCAATATTAAAGATAAGGTCTTTAATAGAGAATTTATCCTGAATATAACCGGCCATGTAAATCGGTTTGAACGCGCCAATACCACGTGTATACATACCACCGGCATCCTGCTGATTAAAGAAATCGTCGTAAGTGGGTTGATTTTTTAATTTATTTCCTTTGTAGTCGAACCCGTAATAACTAATGTATGAATTACCGGCATTCCACAACTCATCGGGAGCGAACATGTCAATATTAAAAAGGTCTTTATCAAGTTGAACCGTATGTTTTTCGCCGTTTTTATCGAAATACTCGATTGACTGATTATCATAATCATAAGAATCGATAGAGATGAAATCAAGCCCGTCAACAGGGAGTCCCAATTTTTCACGAAGGTTTTTATCGAAGGTGCGTTGGGTAAGGGCATCATATTTTCTGTAATAGATAATAGTATCAACGATTCCATCGTGCTGAATCAGGTCAGGATTATCTTTATCGAGCTCCTTAATATGGAAATTGGTAAGCTGACGCATCAAATTCCACATCCCGGTTGTTGCCCAGCTAATGCCTGCATTGGAACGCTGTTCATATTGGAAACCAAGCTTTATATCGTGATCGCCAAGGTCCATGGATGCATCCAACCGCAGGTTGTACTGGTCATTGTCATATTTTCCATAGCCAACCTGGTTGGTTCCGGGTGACTGATACAAACCATATACCGAACCCGGTTGGTTTCCATTTAACAAACCACCTCCTAACAGGATGTTATCGGTATTGTCGTAATGGCCTTCGGGATAACCGGCAAACGTTTCATAATAACTGGTCGTGTATTGTGCCACCAACGGGTTGTAATTTTCAGGGTTCCAAGTAGTCAGAGTATCGTTATCCCACTGGTTTAACAGTTGTACGTTATCGTAGAAAACCCCATTTACCGAATCGCTACCCAACTCGAAAGTAGGGCTTTTATAGGTGCTGAATTTACCGATGTAACCATATTTAAAAATATCGTCCCAGTGGTTCGGATCACCATGTTCGCCACGCACTTTGGTATAGTCGGCCTGAATGGTATAGAGTACATTTCTCAACAACGATTTACTGTCGCTGCTCGAAGGGAAACGCTGGGTAAAACGAACGTAGCCACGAATGGTTTCATTGTTGTACACCCCATTTTTATTGTAATTAAGCAATGAACCTGAATAACTGAAAGCGTTGTTGTGTGACCGGTTATAAGCCCCTCCAAAAGTAAGTGTTATATTATCGGTTGTACGAACACTCACGTTACCAAGCAGGTTGATATTCCAATTGGAGGTGTTTTTTGAATAATTTAATTTTTGAAGATCTTCGTTTCGTAAAAAGTTACCGTTAATAAAGGTACCGCTTCCGCTTCCGGAAGGTCTTAACGGATTTTGTTCCAAATTTGCCAGTACATCATCTTTGGCATAATAATGTCCAACCGCTGAAATGGCACCATCTTCACGATACGAACCGTCACCGGCAAGAAAGAATCCCAACAAGGCTGTTCCGTTTTTATTTTTCCCTTTAATTAAGGGTCCCATCACGTTAAAGCCTAAACGGTTATAACCGAAGGCGTCTAAAAATTGTGATGTTTCCAATTCGAGCCCGGCGCCAAATTTACGGGAGGCCCCTTTGGTAGTAACGTTAATTACGCCCGAGGTAGCATCGCCATACTGAGCCGGAGTACCTCCTAAAATTACGTCCACCTGCTCGATGGCTGATTGAGGTACCGTGGAATTACCGATAACCCTGATACCGTCGATGTACATAGCCGTTGCATTTGAACGGGCACCACGAACGCTACCGCGTTCACCGTCTTTCGAAAACACACCACCCACCGTGGTTGCCACGGCATTAGCACTACGATTAGGCATTTTCGAGATCTCTTCCGAAGTAACCGAAGCACCACTGGAAGTTTCATCTTTTGAAATCAACGGTACCGTGTAGTCAACAATTTCAACTTCCTCGAGGGTTTCTGAGGTTGGTGTCATCTCGATATCGTAAAAACGGGTTTTATCGGCCGAGATAGCCATTCCGTTAACGATGACTGTTTTATAGCCTATGTAAGTGGCTTTTAAACTGTATTTTCCCGGTGGGATTGGTTTTATTTGATAATTACCATCAAAATCGGAGGTGGCACCCCCAATCATTGTTCCGTTGTTTTCCAACACTATATTGGCAAATGGAACAGGTTCTTTTGTTGTTTTATCAATAACTTTTCCTTTTAAAGCACCCTGCTGCGCAAACAACATAATGCCGGTGGAAAGAATCAAACCAAATGTAAGGAGTAATTTTCTGATCATATCCGCAATTTTATATCCATAATGATAGACTACTGTATTATTAAAAGGGCCGGTAAATTTAAAATTAATTAACAAATCAATCGTTAAATCAACCTATTTTTAACCATTAAAAATTATATATATTTTTTATTCAAAATCTCAGAATAAATAAATGCTTTCTTCAAATTAAATGTTCTGCTGCTATGCTGTTTTTTATGCTTGACAGCCGCATTGGTTTTTGCGTGAACGTCAACTTCATCCCACGCCGACTCGTCGGCTAATTTTTTTTCACTTTCTTTCTTTTCATCAATATCGTCATCGGTAAACGGTTCAACTAATTCAATAGAGGACTCTGTTTGCCGAGGGTTGGTTGCAACATTAAGATCTTTTTCAAGTATAAAATCCTCTGTGGTTTTCATTTCTGCACCCTGAGTATACTGAGCCAGCAACTCTTCAAATAGGCTGCTTTTTTCAGCCCTCTTTTTAGGTGGAAGATTTGATGACGATTGCTCTTTTTTCTTGTTGGCACGATAGGCGGAATAGCCCACCCATGCCAGCCCGGCCAGCACAAAAAATATATCTTGAAACGATCCTTGATAAACCATAAGTTCCTTACCGTTAAGAAACGTTAAAAGTATAAAAATAAATGAATCTGAATGAGTTTGTGAAAAATTTTTTTACAATCGTTTGCATTACTACTTTTCAGGTTGCTTTAACCTCACTAAAACAACAACCTCATAAACCAAAAGTGCCAGATAATAAACCAGAAAGGTTAGGATAAACGATACGGCATCGTCGGGATTTAGCCATGCATAAACAAATAGCAGCACGGCAAACAGCAACATCTTGCTGAAGCTGACCAGCAGGTAAGTGTTTACAAATTTAACCATCCTCGATTCAAACGAATTTACCAACAGGTATAAAATTCCCAATGTTATAATGTACATCACCAGCAAAATAACCGGCCAAAAAACCGAGATTTTCAGAGCCGGTATCAGATAATCCAAAAGCATTGTTGCTGCCATTAGTAAAATAACAAATGAGGTAAATTGTATTGCCAGTTTTTTAAAGACCGTTTTCATTTTCTTTCTTTTTTGTGTTGTTGTTTTTATTGTACCTGAATAATTCGCGCATGCCGTAAAGTACCGAGCCAATTACCCCGAATATGGTAAGCACCAGCGTAAAAACCGGAAATTTCCATCCGGTATATTTATCAATCTCTTTTCCGCCAAATGCTCCCGCAACAATAATAACACCCATCTGTATAGCCAACGATGAGTACTTAGCGTAAAACTTTAACGGGCTTTCTTTTTGTTTTGGCATGGATTGGTTTCTTGTTTCTATATGAAACAAATATACTTCTTTTATAGAAAAACAGAAGAGCTAATATCTTGATAAAAAAACTTGTTCACTAAAATGATGAGCCCAAGAACCAGTAAAGGCTACTCGAAGTTGTAATTTTCCTTCATAAACTCCATGTATCCTTTTACATCTTTATCACGATACATGATGGGATAGTTTTTGGTGGAGATGGGGAATATTTTGTAATCGTCGGCATTTAGACCTGACAACACGTATTTGTCGTTTTTAATAGCGCGGTAATAATTGGCGGCATCATTTTTATTACTGAAGTTGCCAATGGTAATCAATACCCGCTGGTTATCGAGCTGCATGCTTTTTATTCTTAATTTTCGTAACCTGAAATACTTTTTGTCGAAGTCAGAAATCCGAACTTTCAGCGGGTTAATTTTTACTTTATCCCCATTCACAGCCAGTATTACGAAAAAAGGAATTTTTTTCATCAGCTTGTATTTGGCAACTTTTTTAGCTTCTTTTTTTCCCTCACCTTTAGCTCCTCCGTCGAAACCGTATTCTGCTCTCAGAGTTTTCAAAATTTGCTTAGCCAATGGTGTTACCTCGCTTTGAGGGTAGGCTGCCACCATCGCTTTCATTTCGGTATACATCGAATCCACGGTAGTAGCTTTACCCAGGGCAATAGCTCGCAGATAAAGAAACCTGGGCATTAGCGATTTGTTATCGGGATACTCCTCGATAGCCTTATTGGCAAAGCTGAGTACCCTGAAATACTGTTCATGCTCAAATGCTCTGTAGGTGCGATTGTACAGTTTCACAATCTGGCCTTTTTTAGCAGCCAGCTTAACAAAATAATCGGGATCGATAATTACTTTGGCATAATCGCTGTCGGGATACTTTGTCAAGATCAGATTTTTATATTTCTCTACTTCCGAAGGCTCTTTTTGACCGGAATACAGCTGATATAATGCAAACCACGATTCCAGTTCGTATTGGTTTTCGGGAAATCGTTTAAACATTTCGTTATAAACAGTAATGGCGTTGTTGGTATCGCGAAGCGACTCTTTGTACAAGCCACCCAGTTTATGATAGGCTTCCAGTATCATCCCGTCGGAAGCTTGAAAATCGGCTTCTGTTTTTGGCAAACCGTTTAGGTAATACGCTCGATCGTAAGGAGTGGCTGCCGAAGATGTTTTAACTTCTGCCGTGTCGGATAGAGTACTGTCGGTTCGAGCCGTCTCTCCCTGCAAATCACCGGAAGCAAGCATCATTTGACGTTTATCACTTAGTCTCCAATTATCGGTTAACTGTCGTTTTCCCCATTTACGGACAAACTCACTGTAACCTTTACTTAATGCTTGAGGGTTATAAAAATACCACTTTCCGTTTCCTGTTCCCAACGATGGCGGGCCTCCGGGACCGCCACGTCTTCCCATTCCGGGTTGCATTCCGTTTTGTATGGCAACCTGCTCGGCCTCTTTGGCCTCTTTTTCTTCCTCTTCCCGTTTTTTTCGCTCCTCTTCTGCAATTCTATATTTTTCAATCACCGCATCAATAATGGCATTTCGTTCATCAGGATTCATCCTGGCCAGCGTTTGCAAACTATCTTGCTCTTTAATGATTTGATGTTTGCTCACAATATCGGTTAGGACTTCGGCGCGCTCTTTTATTTGAAAATAGTTGGGAAAATCAGCCGGCAAAGCCATCATTGCCGTATCGTAATAGAGCTTGGCAAATTTATACTCCGTTGTTTCAAAAAAGAGATCGGCTACTTTTAAGGAGGAGATGGTTTTTTGATAATTGTTGTTAATGCTGCTGGCTACCGATTTGCGTAGATAATTAATGGCGAGCGTGTCGTTTTTATCTTTTAGTGCCACATCGGCTAAGGCGTAGTATATTTGATCCAGAAACTCTTTATTCTTGGTTTCCCTGGTCATTTTCATCAGTAACCTTGTAATGGCTTTGCTGTTCCCTGTTTTCGAATCGTAAGATTCAGCCAGGTTGAGCCGGGCATTGAAAGCCAACTCGAAATCGGGGTTTCGTTTTATCAGCTGACTGTAGTAACGGGTAGCGCGCTCAAAATCGCCATCCTTCTGATTTATTTGTCCCAGGATGAAAAGAATCCTGTTTATTAAAAAGCGGTTTTTATTAATCTCCAGTGCGCGTTCCAGAAAAGGGTATGCAGCTGCATAATTTTCCTGCGAAAGGTAAAAATCGGCTTCTACCAAAGGCAACTCGTTGTACACTTTATCAGGAAAATCGTCTTCGTCCATTTTTGAGGTAAGCAGGTTGAGTGTGGCTTCGGCTTTGGCAGGACGCTCCATTTGAATATACGTTTTAGCCAGCCACAACAGTCCTTCAAACCGAATGGGTTTATCTTTATACTCGTTGTACACAAAATCGAAAACCCGTCGCGCCGGAATGTAATCCTGTTTATAAAAGTGAGCAATACCCATCATAAGATAGCTTTGGGCTACCCATTTCACTTGCTCTTTTCCACCGAAGTGCATCGAGTGCTTTTGAATGGCGATGGAAGATTTTTCGATGGTTCGATCCATTTTGGGGAAAAGGGTTTTGGCATCGGCTTTGGTTCCATAGTTGTAAACCCGCAATATGGTTTTGTAGTTGTCTTTTATTTTATCATGCTGAAGCACTTCTCCCTCTTCAAGGCTCATCAGCCCGTTCCAATACACGTTGTAGTGACAGGTAACGTTATGATAGGCCCGCCGCGTCCAGGTATTTTTTTTGGTGGAGCAGCTGTTAAGCGTTATGCCTGCTAACAACAATAATGAAAAGATGAGTAGTAAAGTGTATGTTTTCCTGCCAATCAATGCTTTCTGACTTTTTGATATAACTCCATTCAGGCTCTTTTATTATTCAACCTGCAAAATAGAAGGCAAATTTAATTATTTATCATTTGAAACGAAGTTTATTGTTCAGATTTCAAAATGAAGCGGGTCAACAGAAGGTCAGTTTGTCGATAATTTTGCTCATTCTTGTTACAGGTAAGGATCAGATAAACTGTCAGGTTTCAGTTCAAATTTAACAAGCCACACAAAATAAGCTCCCGGTAGAACTCCCAAAACAGCGAGATTTTGAATATCTCACGGTTGCAAACCGTGAGATAAATAAAAGGGGTAATTTACTTCCTACATCCCTCGATACAATTTTTTCTTCCTGACGTCAGAAAAAACCACTCGGGATGA
>CAZKGB010000087.1:0-2707 GCA_964551935.1 uncultured Lentimicrobiaceae bacterium
TAAATCGAAATGGCACCTTTGATATGTGGATGCGGATCGTATCCTTTCAACTCAAAATCTTCGTATTGAAAGCTAAATATATCTTTTACGTCAGGATTTATTTCCATAATTGGTAAAGGGCGGGGCTTTCTGGTAAGTTGCAGCTTAACCTGATCGAGGTGGTTAAGATAGATATGGGCATCACCCAGTGTGTGAATAAACTCACCGGCTTTTAGCCCTGTTACCTGCGCCATCATCATGGTGAGCAGCGCGTAAGAGGCTATATTAAAAGGTACGCCAAGAAAAATATCGGCGCTGCGCTGGTACATCTGACACGACAATTTTCCGTTGGCAACATAAAATTGAAACCAGGCATGACACGGGGGAAGTGCGGCCCGGCCGGCGGCAACATTTTCCGAGAAGGTTTTTCCTCCCAAGGGCAGCACACTTGGGTTCCAGGCAGCAACCAGCATTCGGCGACTGTCGGGGTTGTTTTTTATCTGGTCGATAACGATGGAAATCTGATCGATATCCTCGCCGTTCCAGTTGCGCCATTGCGCCCCGTAAACCGGGCCTAAATCACCCTTTTCGTCAGCCCACTCGTTCCAAATTTTTACTTTGTTATCGTTCAGAAATTTTATGTTGGTATCACCGTTTAAAAACCATAGCAATTCGTAAATAATTGAGCGCAGGTGAAGCTTTTTGGTAGTTAACACCGGAAACCCTTCCTCCAGGTTAAACCGCATTTGATACCCGAAAACGCTAATGGTTCCGGTTCCTGTTCTGTCCGATTTTTTGATGCCGTTATCCAGCACATGTTGTAATAGGTTTAAGTATTGCTTCATGTTTTGTTTAATTCATAAAAGGTTGGTGCTAAAACGATAAGAATGGCAAAACTATAGCTTTTTCATTCGCTTAATTTCATCGCGGATTCTGGAGGCTTCTTCGTAATTTTCTTCTTCAATGGCTTTTTTTAATGCCTCTTCCAGATCGGCCATCGACATTTGTTTGTATTCCGATTCTTGTTCCGGATCATCTTCAAAACTATCATCAATTTCGTTTTCTATCTCATCATCATCCATCTCGATACCGGCTTCATCAACTACCTCTTTGTTAGCAAAAATCGGACAGTTAAAACGTAACGACAGGGCCACGGCATCTGAGGTGCGGCTGTCAATATATAAAGTATCTCCTTCGTGCTCACACACTAAAAGCGAGTAAAAAATTCCATCTTCAAATTTGTTAATAATAACTTCCGAAAGGGTAACGTTGAGTTCGTCGGCAAACCGCTTAAACAGATCGTGTGTTAAGGGCCGAGCCGGTTTCATGTTTTCCAATTCGATGGCAATGGCTTGTGCCTCAAACCTTCCAATAATAATAGGCAGCCTTTTTTTTCCTCCCTTTACTCCCAGTATCAGCGCGTAGGCACCGCTTTGCGATTGACTGTATGACATCCCGATGATATCAAGTTTGAGCTTTTCCATATGCTTATTAATAAGAGGCATAAAATTACATATTTATTTAACACTTTGAATGGGTAGGTTCAAGGGAATTACTAACAATGGTTGAAAGCGCATGGTTTTTAGCTAAATTGATTGTGTTTGCGTTAGTAAGGCTGTATTTATGAATGAAATTTATTTTTTGCTCCCATTTTTTCGGGTTAAAAAAATGCCCCGTTGTGCTGCTTTTTTGTCTGCTCCGATACATTTTGTCAGAATGTTAAAAAAAATTAAAAGAATAGAGGATGAAAACCCTGACGCCTTTTAACTTTTTTCTATTTTAGCGCATTCTTTGCAAACGTTTGAAATTTGAATTAATATTAATTAAATCCATTGTTATGAAGAAGAAAGTTTTTACGCTTTTATCTATGATGGCGGTTCCGTTTCTTGCTTCTGCAAGCGAAGCCGACCTGGTGATTCCTGACGGAATACGAACAGAAACCATTTTGTACTGGGGGTTCCTAATCACAATCCTCGGTTTTTTATTTGGCCTTTATCAGTTTATGCGCGTGAAAAAAATTCGTGCTCACAAATCGATGTTGGAAGTTGCCGATGTTATTTATCAAACAGGGAAAACCTATTTGATTCAACAGGGAAAATTCCTTGCTATCTTGTTTCTGTTTATCGGCTCAGCCGTTGCTTTCTATTTTGGCTGGCTTACCGAAGGCTTTGGTTTTGGCGGGGTGATAATGATCCTTGGATGGACAATTCTGGGTATTCTTGGTTCGTATAGTGTTGCCTGGTTCGGCATCAGGATGAACACTTATGCCAACTCACGTATGGCTTTTGCTTCCTTGGAAAGAAAACCCATTAAGCTATTGAATATTCCGTTAACAGCAGGTATGAGTATTGGTGTGGTTCTGATTTCACTGGAGCTTACCATGATGCTTATTATTCTGATGTTCGTTCCGGGCGAATATGCCGGTGCAAGTTTTATCGGTTTTGCCATTGGTGAATCGCTGGGTGCTTCCGTTCTTAGAATTGCCGGTGGTATTTTTACTAAAATTGCCGACGTAGGTTCCGACCTCATGAAAGTAATCTTTAAAATTGGTGAAGACGACCCGCGTAACCCGGGAACCATTGCCGACTGTGTGGGTGATAATGCCGGTGACTCGGTTGGACCAACTGCCGACGGTTTTGAAACTTACGGTGTAACGGGTGTTGCTTTGATTTCGTTTATTGTTTTGGCCGTAACCAAAGGCTCAAACTGGGAAGCCAATCAGGTTGAA
>CAZKGB010000087.1:2807-8956 GCA_964551935.1 uncultured Lentimicrobiaceae bacterium
GTTTATTGTTTTGGCCGTAACCAAAGGCTCAAACTGGGAAGCCAATCAGGTTGAATTGTTAACATGGATTTTCGTGATGCGAATATTAATGGTTATTACTTCTATTGTTTCCTATTGGATAAATGACATCATTACCAAATCAAAATACAGCAACGTTGATGACCTCGACTTTGAAAAACCATTGACATCCTTGGTTTGGATTACTTCCATCCTGTCGATTTTTGTAACTTTCGCTGCCAGTTATGTTATGATTGGCGATATGCCTCACGACTTGTGGTTGGTTCTTTCAATTATTATTAGTGCAGGTACTTTGGGTGCCGCGCTTATTCCCGAATTTACCAAGCTCTTTACCAGTCCTAAATCAACCCACGTGAACGAAGTGGTTGAAGCTTCTAAAAAAGGTGGCGCTTCACTGAATATTCTTTCAGGTTTGGTTGCCGGTAACTTTAGTGCTTTCTGGCAAGGTATGGTTTTCTTTTTTCTGATGTTCATCGGATATTACGCTAGTACTTACGGGTTAGATAATTTCATGATTTATCCTTCCATTTTTGCCTTTGGCTTGGTAGCCTTTGGTTTTCTTGGCATGGGACCTGTTACCATTGCTGTTGACAGTTACGGCCCGGTTACCGATAATGCACAGTCGATTTACGAATTATCGTTGATTGAAGAAAACCAAAAAGAGGTTACTCCTGAAATTGAAAGAGATTTTGGTTTCAAACCTGATTTTGAAAAAGCCAAATATTATCTTGAAGCCAACGATGGTGCAGGTAATACTTTTAAAGCCACTGCTAAACCGGTACTGATTGGTACTGCCGTTGTGGGTGCCACTACCATGATTTTTTCATTGATCCTGGTAATTGAACACACACTGGGTGTTGCTCCTGAAACCATTTTAAACCTTTTAAATCCCTATACGGTTCTTGGATTCCTGTTGGGTGGTGCTGTGGTTTACTGGTTTACCGGTGCATCCATTCAGGCCGTTACTACCGGTGCTGCCCGCGCAACCGAATATATTAAAAACAACATAAACCTTGAGTTGGGTGCTGAGAAAAAAGCCGATATTAATAAGTCAAAAGAGGTGGTTCAAATTTGTACTGTTTATGCTCAAAAAGGTATGTGGAATATTTTTATTGCTCTCTTCTCATTCGCTTTAGCATTTGCTTTCTTGTCAGCTCCGGTTGGGGTTGTTGACGGAATGAGTAAAGCTGATGTAATTTCCAATTCAATGCCGGTAGCCCTGTTTATCGGTTATCTGTTATCCATTGCTTTCTTTGGTTTATACCAGGCTATCTTTATGGCCAATGCCGGGGGTGCCTGGGATAATGCCAAAAAGGTTATCGAAGTTGATATGCAGGAAAAAGGTACCGACCTTCACGCTGCTTCAGTAGTGGGTGATACCGTTGGTGACCCATACAAAGATACCTCTTCAGTTGCACTGAATCCGGTTATTAAATTTACTACTTTGTTTGGTTTGCTGGCTATGGAAATTGCCATCTCAGCAAGTTTTAGAGCCATTGCTCCCTGGATTGGCGGTGCCTTCCTGGCGGTTGCTCTTTACTTTGTTTACCGTTCATTCTACAAGATGAGAATTAACGAATAATCTGTTTTGGTATGATACGTTAAAAAAGGCCGGTGAATTGTTCATCGGCCTTTTTTTGGTTGTGCAGTAATTAAGAGGAGATAAAGAATTTTTGGAAAAAACACTCTGTGTAACCAACACGTAAAAAAGTGCTGAAAACAGGAGAAGAATAATTTTGGAAAAAACAGAAAAACTACACCAAATAGTCCACAAAATTTTCACTGTTTATCACGTTGAATGTTGATCCCGGGTAGGCATTCATAAACTGTGCCGGAGGTTTCACTGTTTTTTTGGTAAATTTAAACTCGAAGGCTTGTAACCTACCCCCATACTCTTCTATCAGGTCTATCTCTTTTTGACGATAGGTTCGCCAAAAATAAAGGTTAACGTTTTCGCCATTATAACGATGAATTTGCATTCGGCTGATAAGACAAAAGTTTTCCCACAATGCACCCACATCGTTGCGGTTTTCCAATTGCGCGTAGTTTTGAATAATACTGTTTCTAACTCCCAGGTCATAAAAATACAATTTGCGACTTCTCGAGATTTCATTTCTCAGGTTCCGACTAAAAGAGGGTAATGAAAACAGGACAAACGACTTTTCCAGAAGTTGAATATACCTTTGAACTGTTTCAATATTAATTTTGAGCAAGTTGCTTAGTTCTCGATGAGAAACCTGATTTCCAATCTGTAATGCAATTGCTTTTAATAATTTTACCAGAATATCAGGGTGTTTAATGTTCTCGAATTGTAAGATGTCCCTGAACAAATAATCACTCGTTAGTTCATCGAGTAAAGTTTTCTTTTCCTCTTCCGGCCTATCAATAATATCAGGATAAGTGCCAAAGCGTAAAATATCGGCCATTTTCCCTTTAATATCAAGCAAGCTGTAGTGTTGTTGTAATTCCGAAAGTGTGAGAGGAAACATAAAAAATTTAATATTTCTTCCCGTTAAAGGTTCACTCAATTTTTGAGACAGATCAAAACTGCTTGAACCCGTGGCAAAATACTGCTTGTCAGGAAAAGTGTCATAAAGTAGTTTTAGGATGGTTCCAATATGCTTAATTTTTTGTGCTTCGTCAAAAACAATTAGTTTTGCTTTGCCTGTATAACTAATTATTCTTTCAGGGCTTTCTGATCTTAATATATCGATGACCTCCGGACGTTCGCAGTTTAAGTAAACCGAACCCGGATATTCGGAAACTATTTTTTTGGCAAGTGTTGTTTTACCCACTTGCCTCGGACCATACAAAATAATAACCTTATCTTTAAAAAGCCATTTTTTAATGTCTGAATAGAGTGTCCTCGTGTAGGTAAATTGTTCCATAATTGTAAATATGTCTGGTCAACCGGACAAATTTACGTAAATTTGTCCGGTTGACCAGATGAATTATCAAAATATATTTTTATTTGCATTAAAATGGATGGCTGGTTAAAGTTAGAAAGTATCCTTTTAACTATTCTAAATATCATAAAACCATTTTAATTTTACCGGAATTATTATTTAAAGATGATTACTTTTGCGCTGCCTCCCGGAAGGCGCTTTCGGGTATAATATTAGTTACTTTCAAACAATTATATAAACATTAAAATGATCCAGGATAATTTTGAAAAACGCCATATCGGTCCTCGCGAAGCTGACACCGACGACATGCTTAAAGTAGTTGGTGCCGATAGTCTTGATCAGTTAATCGATGAAATCATTCCCACCGACATACGACTTCCCAAACCCCTTAATCTGGAAAGAGGAATGAGTGAGTATGAGTTTTTAAACCACATGCGAAATCTTGCTAAAAAGAACCGGGTTTTTAAAACGTACATCGGGATGGGATATTACAATACCATTGTCCCTTCGGTAATTTTACGCAATGTTTTTGAAAATCCTGGTTGGTACACCTCTTATACTCCTTATCAGGCTGAAATTTCTCAAGGCAGGCTTGAAGCATTGCTCAATTTTCAAACCATGGTTTCCGACCTGACCGGTATGCCGTTGGCAAACTCATCGCTGTTAGACGAAGCCACTGCTGCTGCCGAAGCCATGCTGATGTTTTATCATGCGCGTCCTCGTTCAAAAGCCAAAGCAGGTGCCAATGTTTTCCTTGTTTCGGACGGCCTTTTCCCGCAAACCATTGATGTACTCAAAACACGGGCAGAATCTAACAATATCGAATTGATAATTACCCATCGGGATGATTTTGATTTTAACGACAAAGTGTTCGGAGCTATCTTTCAATACCCTGACCAAAAAGGAGAAATCATTGATTTCACTCCTCACGTGACCAAAGCCAAAGAAGCCGGAATACCGGTAGCTGTTATTGCCGATCTGATGAGTCTTGCGCTGCTTACCCCTCCCGGCGAATGGGGTGCCGATGTGGTGCTGGGCAACTCACAACGTTTTGGGGTACCCATGGGCTTTGGCGGCCCGCATGCCGCTTATTTTGCCACTACCGAAGCATACAAACGCCAGATGCCTGGCCGTATCATCGGTATCTCCAAAGATGCAAACGGCAACAACGCCCTACGAATGGCGCTCCAAACCCGTGAGCAACACATTAAACGCGAAAAAGCGACCTCTAACATTTGTACTGCTCAGGCATTGCTTGCTATCATGGCAGGTTTCTATGCTGTTTATCACGGAAAAGAGGGTATTAAGAAAATTGCCGCAGAAATACATTCGTTGGCAGTTGATTTGAGTAACAACCTTGAAAAGTACGGTTTCATCCAGGAAAATAAATCTTTCTTTGACACGCTTTACATTAAAACTCCCGAAAGTGTTCATGTTAATTTAATTCGTGAAAAAGCGCTGGAAGCCGGTATTAATTTCCGCTATTTTGAAAACGACCATATCGGAATCAGTATTGATGAAACCACTTCGCGTAAAGATGTAAAAGCGATTATTGAATTGCTAAGTACAGCTGCAGGAATTAAAATGGAAGCTGTCGGCTTTACTGAACCCGAAGAAAATACTGAATCGAGCATTCCCTCTAATTTGGTTCGAAACACTACCTATTTGGAACATCCGGTGTTCAACAGTCATCATAGCGAAACGGAGATGATGCGCTACCTGAAGATGCTTGAAAATAAAGATATCGGTTTAAACCGCTCCATGATTCCATTGGGTTCCTGTACCATGAAACTCAATGCTGCCACTACCATGATGCCCATCAGTTGGCCCGAATTTACCGACATCCATCCTTTTGTTCCGCAAAATCAGGCCGAAGGATATAAAATTATTATTGATGAAATGGAAAAGATACTGTCGGAGATTACCGGTTTCAGTGCTCTTTCGTTTCAGCCTAATTCGGGAGCTGCCGGAGAATACACGGGATTAATGATTATCCGCCAGTATTTTATCTCCAAAGGCGAACCACATAGAAACATCTGTTTGATTCCTGCTTCAGCACACGGAACCAATCCCGCCAGTGCGGTGATGGCCGGCATGAAAGTGGTGGTGGTTAAAACGGATGAAAATGGTAATGTTGATATTGATGACTTGAGCAACAAGGCAACGGAACACAAAGATGATCTTGCCGCTTTGATGATTACCTATCCTTCTACCCAC
Organism: uncultured Lentimicrobiaceae bacterium; assembly: GCA_964551935.1. GTDB lineage: Bacteria > Bacteroidota > Bacteroidia > Bacteroidales > F082 > B16-G9. The sequence goes on from CAZKGB010000087.1 coordinate 7,949, forward strand.
GGAATTTTTGAACAGGGAATCAGAGAAATTCTTAGTATTATTCACGATAATGGCGGGCAGGTTTACATGGATGGAGCTAACATGAATGCGCAGGTTGGGCTCACCAGTCCCGGCTTTATTGGTGCGGATGTTTGCCACCTCAATTTACATAAAACCTTTGGGATACCTCATGGTGGTGGTGGCCCCGGCGTTGGCCCTGTTGGTGTTGCCAAACATTTGAAACCGTTTTTACCCAAACACACACAGGTTGAAACCGGTGGCGAAGAGGGAATCCATGCTGTATCGGCTGCTCCATACGGTAGCGCATTAGTGTTGTTGATTTCTTATGGCTATTTGAAACTACTTGGACAGGAAGGCCTGACCATGTCAACCAAATTAGCCATGTTAAATGCTAATTACCTGATGGAATCGCTGGGAGACAGTTATCCTATTCTGTACAAAGGTAAAAATGAACGGGTAGGCCATGAAATGATTTTGGATTGTAACGCTTTCCACCATTCTGCCGGTGTTGCCGTAATTGATATTGCCAAAAGGCTGATGGATTTCGGTTTTCATGCACCAACGGTTGCCTTTCCGGTTCATGGCACATTAATGGTGGAACCTACCGAAAGTGAGCCCAAAGAGGAACTTGATTACTTTATCGAAGCCATGAAAACCATCCGGGAAGAGATTCGTGAAGTAGAAGAGGGCAGAGTTGAAAAGAAAAACAACGTGGTTGTCAATGCTCCGCATACTGCCGAAATGGTTATTAACGATGAATATGGTTTTCCTTACAGTCGTGAAAAAGCCGCCTATCCGTTGGAATGGGTAAGAACCAATAAGTACTTTGTGCCGGTGGCTAAAATCGACGATGCCTTTGGCGACCGTAACCTCTGTGCCTGTCTTCCCATTGAGGAGTACGACAAGGTGGTTGCGGTGAAAGAGATGCAGGGATAAGTTAAGGTATTTTTGGTCACTTTAGGCACTCTTTGATTGCAGATTGCAGATTAACGATTGGAGATTGCAGAT
>CAZKGB010000088.1:0-8901 GCA_964551935.1 uncultured Lentimicrobiaceae bacterium
ATAGTAGTGCTTGTTGACTTCACGCCATTGTACAGTAAACGCGATACCATCTTTACTCAACTTTGGAAAGATTTTAAACTTGACTCGCTACACGGACAATGGGATTACATCGAATCGGCCATGTTTGGCTATGCCGCCGGAGAGGTTGTTGAAAGCCTAACCCGTTTTAGAAGAAATGACGAAACAACGGTAGCTCATTTTCATGAGTGGATGACAGCCACGGGTATTCTTTACCTTAAAAAATCAATGCCGCAAGTGGGAACAGTCTTTACCACCCACGCAACCGTTTTAGGCCGATCCATTGCCGGAAACGGATACCCGCTATACGAAAACCTTAAAAGCTATGATGCCGTTAAAATGGCTGACAAGTTTAATGTTCGAAGCAAAAACTCGCTGGAAACCGTTGCTGCACAACAGGCCGATTCTTTTACAACGGTTAGTAACATCACGGCTCTCGAATGCAATCAGTTTTATAACAAAAAACCGGATGAGATTACCATAAACGGGTTTGACGAGCACTTTATCCCCAAAGGAAAAGCTTATACCGAAAAACGTAAACAGGCCAGGCAAAAAGCCCTGGAGATAGCTTCAAAACTTACGGGGAAAACATTTGCCGACGACGCTTTTCTCACCATCAACAGCGGCCGGTACGAATTTCGTAACAAAGGTATCGACCTTTTTATCAAAACACTAGGAGAGATAAACAGAGATAAAAAGGTAAAAAAAGATATTGTAGCTTTTATTGCGGTACCTGCCGGCCACGGCGAAGTAAACCGAGCCTTTACTGTCGGCGAAAAAGCCGAAGGCACTTCAAAATACCTCACCCATTACCTATGGAATCCTGAAGAGGACCCAACAATACTGGAAGCTATCCGCAGCGGGCTGAACAACACCGAAAACGACAAAGTAACCCTGATTTTTCTACCGGCTTACCTTAACGGAAACGATGGCGTGGCCAACCTCTCTTACTACGACTTCCTTATTGGTTTCGACCTTTCGGTTTTCCCTTCCTACTACGAGCCTTGGGGATACACTCCCATGGAAAGCATCGCATTTTATATTCCCACTATTACCACATCCGTTGCAGGCTTTGGTGATTGGGTAACAAAACATTACAAGGTAAAACACGATGCGGTAACGGTTATCCGTCGCGAAGAAGGAAAAGATGAGTTATCAATCAGGGCAATAAAAACAGCGCTTTTGCATCATGTTTCAACAGGAATTAATGCCGACACTAAAAAGGAAGCGGAAGATATCTCCAAACGGCTTCTCTGGAGCAAGCTGGTAAAGCACTATTATAATGCCTGGAGTCATGCCGCATCCCGTTCGTCGGGGAGAGCCACAAACGAAACTCCTTCCTACCTTCCACAAACAAAACAGGTGGATGTCTCCATTCAAAAAGACCGTCCGCAATGGAAAAAAATACTGATTAAACCGGTACTTCCCAAGGAGCTGGAACCGCTTAAAGAGCTTGCTTACAATTTATGGTGGTCGTGGAACACGGAAGCCACCAAACTTTTTGCATCCATCCTTCCCGACCAATGGGAATCACTGGAATACAACCCTGTTAAACTGCTGGAGCAACTCTCGTCGGCCGACCATAAACGACTTGTCAACAACCACGATTTCATGACAGAAATGAAATCGGTTTACAACACTTTTAAAGCCTACATGGCTGGCAAAAAAAACCAGGATAAAACCTCTATTGCATACTTTAGCATGGAATACGGATTGCATGTAAGCTTAAAAATTTACTCGGGAGGACTGGGTATTTTAGCCGGCGACTACCTGAAACAGGCTTCCGATTCAAACAAAAATTTTATGGCGGTAGGACTGCTATATCGTTATGGATACTTCAAACAAAAGATTACTTATGGTGGCGACCAGATAGCAGAAAACATTACTCAAAAGTTTACACAACTTCCATTAATCCCCGTAAGAAATTCAAATGGCGAGTGGGTTACCGTTAAAATTGCCCTTCCGGGAAGAAGTGTGATAGCTAAAGCCTGGCAGGTAAACGTAGGAAGAGTTCCGCTCTACCTGTTGGATACCGATATTGAAGAGAACGCCATGGAAGATCGCACCATCACCCATCACCTGTACGGGGGCGATCGCGAACACAGACTCAAACAAGAGATGCTGCTTGGACTGGGAGGTATCAGACTAATCAAAAAGCTCAACAAAAAACCGGATATATTCCACAGCAACGAGGGACACTCGGCATTTATCGGGTTGGAGAGATTAAAAAACCTGATGGACGATGATAAACTTGATTTTGAAACCGCCAAAGAGGTAGTAAGGTCTTCTACCCTGTTTACCACCCACACACCCGTACCGGCAGGCCACGATACCTTTGAAGAGCACATCATCCGTGCCTATCTGTCGCACTTTACCAATCACCTTTCCATTAGCTGGGAGAAGTTTATCGGACTTGGACGCTTTAATCCCAACGACAGTTCCGAGGAGTTTTCGATGAGTGTGTTGGCCGTTAATCTGTCGCAAGAGGTTAACGGGGTTAGCCGGATTCATGGAAAAGTATCACGCGATATGTTTCAGAAACTCTACCCCGGATACTATTCCGAGGAGCTTCATATAGGCTATGTTACCAACGGTGTACACTATTACACCTGGACCGACAGCTTATGGCAAAAGGCTTACGAACAAACTTTTGGAAAAGATTTTGTATTTGACCAGGCCAACGACAAACCCTGGCAAAACATTTACAATTTGCCCGACAGCGAAGTTTGGAAAATAAGGCAAACGGTCAAAGAAACCATGATTGTAAAAATAAAGGCCAAACTAAAAGCCGACCTCACCAACCGCCAGGAAAGTCCCAAGCAAATAATAGAATCGCTGTCGGCGCTCAACAAAGAAACACTGATAATCGGGTTTGCCCGAAGGTTTGCCACCTACAAGCGTGCTCACCTGTTGTTCACAAACCTTGATCGCCTGGCCAAAATTGTAAATAACCGTGAACGACCGGTAATATTTATTTTTGCCGGAAAAGCCCATCCGGCCGATGGCGCCGGACAGGATTTGATTAAACGAATCGTGGAAATTTCGCGGATGCCACAATTTACCGGGAAGATTCTTTTCCTCGAAAACTACGACATGACCATCGGCAAGCTGCTAACCAGCGGTGTTGATGTATGGCTTAACACGCCAACCCGTCCTCTGGAAGCATCGGGAACCAGTGGCGAAAAAGCGATTATGAATGGTGTTCTCAACTTTAGCGTGTTGGATGGTTGGTGGGCCGAAGGGTACAAGCCGGGAGCAGGCTGGGCCATCGAAGAAACCAAAACCTATCTCAACCAACAGTTGCAGGATGAACTGGATTCTGAAATAATCTACCACAGTTTTGAAACGGAAATAATTGAAGCCTACTACAACTTAAATAAGAACGGAGTCCCCGAAACCTGGGTATCACACATCAAAAACACCATCGCCGGTATCACACCGCATTTTACCATGCAGCGTATGCTGAACGATTACTATGACAGGTATTACCGGAAACTGGAAGAGAGTGGAAAAACCTTTACAGTCGATCATTTTAAGCACGCTAAAGAATTGGCTCACTGGAAATGGAAAGTCCTTTCGGCTTGGGACAAAATACGTGTTGAAAAGCTTGTTATTCCCGATTCCGACAAGGAGCCCATAGACTTTGGAAAACACTTTATTGCCAAAGTGGAATTAAAAATTCCTGGGTTGAACATCGAAGATATCGGTGTTGAAATAATTGCCGGCAACCGTTCGGATGGCGATATTGAAAAAATAAAATATCGACTCCCGCTGATTCAGGGTGACTTTAAAAATGAAGTTGCACATTTTACCATCGAATTTCCTTTAAAGCAACCGGGCGTGTACGATTATGCTTTCCGGATTTACCCTAAACACAAGCTGCTTGCCAGCAGAATGGATTTCCCGCTGGTAAAATGGATATAAGATTTCTTTCGCGAGTAAACGGAATATTGATAATGGGGATAGTTGACTGCCATCCGGCTGCTGCTGGCAGGTCAGGTTAATTATTGCGAATGATTTTCTGAAAAAGAGAAAAGATAGAGACGAAACGGGTTATTAACAAACAGGTTATCGTGTAAAGACAAACTTACTTTCCTTAAACACGGGTGTAATCACTCTGGCATTAAGCTTTTTTATGTTGATGCTTTTAAAATACTCGTTGGATGCCAGATTGATAAGAATGTTGTCGTTTTGGTTATCAAGTGCAGATTGCAAGCCGGCAGTTATTGAATCTATCCAAAAATTATAAAGATTCATATTTCCAATAAGAGATGCTTTAAGTTTGCAATTAGCTTTTCTGATTTATAAAGAAACGCAGGAATTGTTGACCGACCACGGACAGGAAAATTAGTATTAATTGTTTTGGAAGGAGATAAAATAACCAGCATCGTCTCAATTTTATTTACACTTTACTTTTCGATATATATCAAAGGGTTAATTTTGGGTATCCCCACATAATACAGGTCAAAGCCACCCAAACCACCCGGTCGGTCAGATGAAAAAATCATCAAATCATTTTCAAAATTCTGCACCTGAACCACCAGCGGGCGAAATTCATCAAACTCGGAATTTATTTTATCGCCAAAATTGACAGGTTCCGTCCATTCACCATTTTCGTAACGGGAGAAATAGAGGTCATACCCCCCGTAACCACCCGGCCTGTCAGAAGTAAAAACCATAAACTGCCCGTTAATATACGGACAACGATCGTTTGATGAAGAGTTTAGAATATCAACCGGAACTTTTTCATATTCACCTGTTGAAGTAAGAAACTGCAAAAAATTCAGACTATCAGGAATGGTGATCTTTGCCATATCGGACCCCCCTTCGTTACTAAAATCAAAATACATTTCGGTGAACAAGTTCGGGTTATTATCCCACCAATCGAGGCTAAGAACGTCATTACCATAAAAAGAAACATATTGCTGTCGTACAGGATCACCCAAGAATGGAATTACAATCGGATCCTCCACTATATTGGTTACTCCGCCATCAATTGATTTACTGTAAACAAACTTTGAGAAAAAGCTATAGGATCCATCGTTCGTGGAGTAGGCAATCAGGTTAACTCGCGTTATCGTATCATTGATGGTTGTATCAAAGCTAAGGGTATAAGGCGCGTACTGGTCACCCTGTTTATCCATTTTGTTTAACAATTGATACACATAGGAAGTGTTTTCCCAAAATTTTGAATTATCAACCAGTAGCGACCCTGTTTCCATGTACCAGACTGCATGAAAGTGATCGCCGTAAATATCAAAATTATCGCCCGCTGAATTGCGGTTTGACGAAAAGATTAACTCTCGGCCATAATGCGTTTCAGGCAAAGCCGAATTGAAATCATCATACTCCGAGTTAACAAAATCAAGATTTACCGGTGTTGCAGGAAAATATGCTTTCGGGTACCTAAATTTAGAATGGTTCGGGCATCCCCACAAAGCGAATAAAACAATGGTTAAAGCTAAAACAACAGTATATTTTTTCATGGCTACTTGATTAAATTTAGCCCTATTTTAACCAAATATTATGCCGTATTGAAGAAATTAACATCATCCATGCTGCAAAATCAGAATCCGGGTCGGGATCTTCCAAAAACGCCCATGGCAGGATTATATAAACCGCCATTCATCAAACTATTATTGTAGAAATAGGGATTATAATGCCCCTTATCATACGAGAAAGAAGCATTAATTTGAAAGTTATCGTTAACTTTATAATTCAGGTTAATCATAACCCCTTGATTGGTTAAGTCAAGCGCATGCGGATTAAGTTTTTCTTCCCTGCCATTTATTGAACCAAGATTAACTGTTTTATACCCTACCGCCGTGAGCGACAGGTTACTGTTAATTGAATAGTCTCCTTTTATGTAAAACGACCCAAAATTTAACGGAGTACCCGACATCAAAGAAGTCATGCTATAACCACTCCCCATAAACAGCGTATTCAGTCCCACTCCTGCTGAAACCCTAAATCTGTTGGTAACCATTGTACCGCTTTCTGCAGAAAAATAAGAACCAAAATAATTTATTTCCGGAGAAAAAGTAACGAAACTGGTTCCCATCGAGAACCTAAAGTCCGGTGTAAAATCATGTATTCCAACATTATCCAATTTATTTTGCTCAGATATTGCAGAATTTGTCAAAACCTGCTGTCCAAACAAAGAGGCCCCCACTGCAACAGTGGCAAACACCATTAAAACTATTTTAATCAGATTCTTCATGATTCAGGCAAAATTAAGTATTTTTATCCACAATAAAAGTTAAAAATTATTTTTCCGTTTTATACCTTTTTAAGCAATTTTTTCTTTACTTTGCTTAAAAATAATTTAAACTATTAAAAAATAAAAAAGAATTACTCATGAAAAAAATTACGTTGATTTTACTTTCTGTTTTTATAACGGGCTTTTTAATGGCTCAAGAACCAAGTGGCGGTAGTATTACTGCAGGCAATTACAGCAGCCAGGCAACGATTTTATATGCACAAATGAACCCTGTTGACACCATTCCCGTTGTTGCATCACAGCAGTTTACCGATTTTAATAGTGTTGCTCAAACAGCCGATGATTTTATCATCCCTATTGGAAAAACATGGAGTGTTACCTCCGTAAGTACAATAGGTGCTTATTGGAACGGTTCAGGACCAGTTGACAGCTTTACCGTTCAGTTTTTTGCTGACATAGACAGCTTACCGGCTGCCACACCAATGTTTGAGCAAACGGGTTTAACATTTACCGAAACATCAGGAGGCGTGTTTGACATTCCGCTCAGTTCTGCCATTCAACTCAATGCCGGACATTACTGGATTTCTATTATTGCCGTTATGCCTTACAACCCCAAAGGACAATGGGGTTCTGCCTGGAACAATGCACCACAGGCAAATTATGTTTTTGCTGACCGCGATCCGGATCAATTATTTGGCGGTGTATGGCCGGCAACCTGGGGGCACTCATCAGATGTTTCCATTTGGCCATCAAGAAGCAATTACGATCTTTGCTTCCAAATTAATGGTGACGAAGGAACTGCATCTGTTCCTGTATCAAACTGGGCTATTCTGTTTGGCGTACTTTTGATTGGTACTTTTGTTGTTATCAGATATAAAAGAAGTATTGCATAATTGATACAAAATTTAATTAAGAGCCACTGTTAAGTGGCTTTTTTTATTGTCACAAAACTAATTTAATTTACAAACTATTCCGTTTACGCTACTGCAATGAGTAAAAAAAAGAGGCCGGCCAAAACCCAAAACGATGATATAAAAAGGAAGCAACATGCCAACAAACATTTTATTAAACAGTTTGTCCCGTTAATTGCAGCTGTTACATTATGGATTGTCTCCAGCTCAATACTTCATCTGTCGGCGATTAAAAATGAGGCCGCTACTTTTTTTATCAATTTCACCTTGCAATCTTCGTTACTGTTTGGAAAAGTATTATTTATACCGATAACCAGCCCCTCTTTTCCCTTTCTATCCGTTGGAGGCTATACGATGGAGGTAGTTATGGAGTGTACAGCTTATAACTTTTATTTGTTCGTTTTTTTCCTTAGTTTGTTTTCTCCCGTAAAATGGAAGCAACGACTGGTTACACTGTTTATTTTTTTACTGGCGGTATTTATCGTTAACAACCTGCGCTTTATTACAGTTGGTTACATTGGAAACTATTCTCAAAAAATGTTTCATTTGGTTCACGACTATTTATGGAATATCTTATTCGGCTTTTTAGTGTTTTTAATTTGGGCATGGCGATATAACAAAACCCTTGAACCTCAACACGATTTACAGAAAGATGAAAAACGATAATTTACATAATTATTTGCATTAATTCAAAAAGATATGCTAACCTCCAACAGAAATAAAATTTTCCTGTTAATTCTGATTTCAATTATTATTTTTAGTGCCTGGGAATTGGGGTTAGAGCGGATTTACGAAAAAACTTTGGTCGGTATTACCAACACAACGCTGCCTGTTCTAAAAAAAGATACGAGAATAGAACTTGAGGAGATACCAAACAAAGACACTTATCAATTCAGAGTTTATACCAGGGTTCACGGAAGATTTGGAAACTACCCGCAAGAAACAGGTGGATTGATGGAACCTTTTGTCATTGTGTTATCGTGGCAACTATTTTTGTTTTTTATACTCCATTACAAAACTGCTCTTAAACTTCTGGTAATAAACTTAATAGCTTTTATATTAATTCAAGTAATATTTTTAGTTCTTTTAACCGGATATTACAACTCGGCTATTCAGCAATTTTTATTCGACATGATGCTTGACAATTTTTATATTGTTGCACTTATTTTGGTAATAAAAGATAATATTCTGCACCCGGCTTTTCGAAAAATCAGGCAATCGTAACTTTATCAACAATCTGTCGTTAATTATTTTGTTAATTCTTTTCTGATTATTGAAATTATTATTATCTTTACAACCTGAAATATCTAAACGAAAAAAATAAAAAAATGAAAAGATTACTTACGTTATTGGTGGCCGTAACTCTGTTTACCAGCTTACCCTACCTTACCAATGCTCAAACACAATCACCGGGTGCAAAGGACGACCCTTCAATGCAGAAAAAAGGTCCTGAAAGAGGTGGTGGCCCCGGTCCGGGCGGAGGAGCAGCCCCCATTGGTGGAGGCTTATTTATCCTTTTAGGATTAGGTGCTGCTTATGGCAGTAAAAAGCTCTACCATTTAAATAAATAATTTTATTTCGTAGTGTTTTTAGAAAGATTAATTCATAAAAATAAGTGTAACCCTTAAGCAAAATGCTTAAGGGTTTTTTTATAGCAGACTGTTTTATTTTTTTGCCCCCTCTTTCTTTACTCAACAAGCCCCTTCCTTCCGGGCTCCTGTCATTTCAATTTAAGACACTTATTAGTTATTA
>CAZKGB010000089.1:0-8887 GCA_964551935.1 uncultured Lentimicrobiaceae bacterium
CGGAAAGGGGAAACCGGTTTAAAATATTGAAAGTTGGTTAATATATCGTGGATGGTGAAATCACCTCCCTCGGGAAAAATCATTAAATCGCCTGCTCCCAAACCCAGTCCGCTACGATGGGTTAACAAATCTTCGATGGTAAAATTATCGGAAACATAACTGTTGTACATGGTAAATTCAGGAATAATCTTTCTCACTTTTGTTTGCCATGACACTTTTCCTTCATCCACTAAAATTGCCAATGCGGCAGCGGTAAAAGCCTTGGTGTTAGAGGCAATGGCAAACTGCGTATGCTCATCAACCTTACTTGATGGGTCATCATTATTTCGCAACCCAAACCCTTTGCTGTAAATAATCTTACCCTCTTTTACAATACCCACGGCCACCCCCGGTACGCTGAAATGGTTCATGGCATCGGTAACCAAACTATCAACCTGAACAGAAGTAATTTGTGCAGACAGGAAGGAAACCTGAAACAGCAATAGCAGCACGATTGACCTAAGTTTAAATGCTTTTTTCATCGTTTTTTTTTAGTCAATAAAGATAGGTAAATCTTTGGGGTGAGGAACTTTTTTGTTGCTTACGGAAAAACCCAACATTACGACAAGGTACTTCGCTACAGTTTCCATCAATTATATCATCTACATTGGGGTTGTATAAATTATTAATTGGGTCTGGTCAAATAAGTTAAATTTGTGTAAATAATGAAAATCAGTATTTACTGTAAAGGTTTTCTCTGCAAATAAATCTCCGGTAAAATGATTTTGTTTTCATCTTTGGAGCCTTCCTTTTGCCAAAACAGCATAAAGTTTATTTTTACCTCCTCCACCACATAGCCTTTTGCTTTGATTTCATCAAGCCTGGCAACAAAGACCTTTGAAAATTTTACGATTTCCCGGGTTTTAGCATCGTAACAGGTTCTGCCTTCTAAAAACAATTTATCACCGCTTTGAAGTTCTTTCATTACTTTTTGGCGATGGCGATTGATAAAAAAGTCGAGCCAGATATCTTTATGGGTTAACTGTATCACGATAGATTCTTCCTGCTGGTAATCGGTCGTATCGGCTTGCTTAAAGAGATTTTCCACCGTTATATTATCCAAAAAATTATCGTTCATGTGAATGACAAGATTGTTTTTGGCCCGTGTCATGGCAACGTACAAATCTCTTTTTTTACTGTCGGTATTTACATAAAAATTGTTCAGCAGCAGGAAAACGTTATCAAACTCTTTTCCTTTTGCTTTATGAATGGTGGACACGAGGATGGTATCAATTTTTTCGGCCATAAAATCTTCCAGTTTCGATTCTTGTAAAAAAACCTCAAAATCGGAAATATATTTTCTTTTGGGATTGCTCTGTTCAAAATCGTTGATAATATTGATACATAGTTCAAGTTTTGAACTTCTGTCAAATCGTTTAATCAAATCGCTTTTAGCCTGCTGCCAGATATCATCGCTAATCGTGTAAACGCCAGGTTTAAAATCCAACCGGTAAATGAAGTACCTGATTTCGTAAAGGTTAAACAGGCTGAAATAATCGTTTGTCTGGATGAGTTTGGCCGGGTAGCCGTTTTTTATAAGCAGCCCCGTAACTTGCAACGCTTCATCATTTGTTTGGGTTAACACCGCGGTGGAGCCGGCAAGGCCGGTATTAATTACATCGTTTACAAGAGGAACGGTCAGATTATCGGATAGATACTTTACTATCTTTATGCTACCCATGCTATTGTGTTTGGCCACGATGGGTGTGCTTTTTAACCGGTAACGGATACTTTGTACAAATTGATTGGTAAAAGCCACCAGGTTTGCCCTGCTCCGGTAGTTCTCGATAAGTTCATACTTGACAGCCGATTTCTCGGTAATAAACTTTTCAAGGTATTTTGAGCTGGCGCCTCTGAATTCGTAAATATTCTGATCGTCGTCACCCACGGCAATAACACGCATCTCTTCGTTATACTCCATCAGGGTGGTAATCAGATTGTATTCATCCGCATCCATATCCTGTGCCTCGTCAATTACCAACACTGTTTTGGTAAGTCTGTTGATCTCTACCTCTTTAGAATATATTTTTTTGATGGTGTCGCGAATGATATCGCCCGATTTTTCCAGGTTACCTACCTTGCCTAGCAGGTCGAAACAGTAGGAGTGAAAGGTTTTTATCTCGATAAAATTGGCGGCATTGCCAATAAGTTTTAACAATCGCTTTTTAAACTCGGTAGCTGCTGCACGCGAAAAGGTAACCATTAACAACTGTTCGTGTTTTACATCTTCCATCAGCAGCAACGAAGCCAGCTTATGCACCAGCAGCCTTGTTTTCCCGCTTCCCGGTCCTGCCGCCACCACAATGTTTTTCGAGTCCTGATCATTTATTATTTTCAGCTGTGACGGCGAAAGCTCACCGAAAAGCTGCCTGAATTTGCGGGGTGTTATGTTTCTTTTAATCTCGTTTTGGCGGCTCCCTTTAAAATATTTGTTCAAAAACGACCGGTAATTCAACTGAAAGTAATCTTCAACAAATTGCAAAGCCTCTGTATAATCGCTAACCATTTTTTTAGCATATTCGCCCACGATGTGGATTTGCTGAACTTTATTTTCGTAAAACTGATTCAGTTTTTTGTAATCATCGGCTTTATACCGTTTCTTGTTATCCTTTTCCAGACGCTCGATGGTAAGCATGTTATAAACAACCAAAAAGCCGCCTTCAAGACTCAGGGCACCAATTCGGGAAAGATAAAAAAGGGTGTCTTCAATATCGTTGATGGTTATTTTTTGCGTGAAAAGCCCTTGTTTTTCGTAGGCATTACTAAGCTCTAGTACCGAAAATTCAACCCGTACCTCTTCCATTTTTTGCCCACTTTCCAAAGGATTATTTTCTACTTTTTTATGCAGGTAATCAATAATAAAGCCGGCCATGTCACCGCGTTTTTCAAGCTTTTGTTTCAGTCCGGTTTTGTTTTGCGTTAACATCACGTTAAGATGGTTTCGGGCAAAACCATGACTGGTTCGTTTTACCTGATTTTTTACCGCCCAAAAATTGAAAATGGTTTTTATTTTACTTGTTGAAACATCTGTAATACCTTCTTCCTCGATATCCTGATTCAACTGTTTCAGGTGAAAACTTTGCTCAACGGGTTCAACTCTTGCCAACAGCGCGTTTTCAATATCAAGAAATGACTTAACAATTTTTCGGGATTGTTTTTCGTGGCCGTTTTTAATAAATGCCGACAAATCTTTGGTGTCGGCAAGAATTTTTTCTTCCCGAAGTAAATTTATCACCTCTATAACCTCTTCTTTTACAATACCGAGATGATCGGAAATGTAATCAACCCTCGATTCGGCCTCTTCTCTGTTTGCTTCCTTACGACTTTTACTTGAAAACAGTTTTTTAATAATACGAACGGCATGTTGTTTTTGCTTTTCGTTAAACCGGTGTGACATGTTTATTGCATCAATGGCCTCCTGTGCATTTGCCGACAAAATGCTGTTTGCAAAAATATGGGGAACATTTTGCTTCCGTTTCAGATATCCCGACTCTTCAAGGGCGGAAATGGCAGTTTTTACCCTCGTTTCTATTTCAACAACCGAGTCATCCCAACCGGCTCTGCGTGCAATTTCCAAAGCCGAGTTTGAGATTTTGGAGCGAAAACGGGTTAAACTTTTTATTGCTCTCCAAACCTGTTGAATCTCCTTAATATTTAACTTGGTTTGATTTAGTAAAATAAAATGCTTGCTTAAATCCTCTTCGTTAAAGAGCACGTAACAGGCTGCTTCAATGTTTTCATCACGACCCGCGCGGCCCGCTTCCTGAAGGTAATTTTCGAGCGAATCGGAGATTTCGTAATGGATAACCATCCCGACATCTTTTTTGTCAACGCCCATACCAAAGGCCGAAGTAGCTACCATTATTTGCACCTCCCCCGCAATAAACGCATCCTGATTTTGGGTTTTTTCTTGTTTATCCATTTTCCCGTGGTAGGGTTTTGCGGCATAACCGTCTCGCGATAAGCGTTCGGATAAATCGTACGCTTTTTTGGTACGCGAAACATAAATGATGGTAGGGCAATCGTGTTGGTCGATTAAATTACGCGTGGTATTGTATTTTTCTTCTTCGCTGCTTTCGGGATAGACTTTAAATTTCAGGTTGGTACGGGTAGCCCGGGTTTTAAACGTTTCGAGTTCAAGGTTTAGCTTTACTTTAAAATAGCTTTTGATATCTTCAATAACATTTTGTTTGGCGGTAGCAGTAAAACAGGATATCGGTATATCATCGTCAAGATTTTTCTTCTCTTTAAAGGTTTTAATAAAATCGCCTATGTAAAGGTAATCAACCCTGAAATCCTGTCCCCAGGCCGAAAAACAGTGCGCTTCATCAATCACAAAGCGAACCACGTTCCTGCCCAGTAACAGGTTTTCTATGGTTCGTGACCTAAGCGACTCGGGTGAGATGTATAAAACCGAAGCCATCCCGTCAGCCACTCTTTCAAACGATTTTGCCCTTTCAATGGGATCCAAAAGTCCGTTGATGGTTACCGCCTCGGTTATTCCCGCTTTTTCCAGGTTATCAACCTGATCTTTCATAAGCGATTGCAACGGCGAAATAACCACCGTTAAGCCCTTAACGCTTTCGCCCTGCATTAACGCAGGCAGCTGAAAAGTTAAAGATTTACCCCCTCCGGTAGGGAAAACGGCTAATAACGATTTATATTCGATGGCCGCTTGGGCCGCTTTTTCCTGTAACGGTTCGCCATTGAAATGTCTGAAAGCGTCAAAACCAAAAAAACGGGTTAACCCCCGGTGGATATCAAGTGCTTTATTGCAATAGGAGCAACCTGAAACGCAAGGATTGTTTCTTAAAATAAACATCACCTTTTGCACTTCGGGAAATCGTTTCATCACCCACGGCGGGGTAATGGAATAGTGATCGTGTACATGAATTAAAGCGAGACAATAGGCCAGTTCAACAGGGTTATCATTGATAAGACTTTGCAGGTTTATGTTTTGACAAACATGCCCGTCGAATTTTTGATAAATCAGGTTTTCAATACTTTCAAAAATGCGATCCTTATAAGTAATAAAGTTGAAAAAGCCTTTGAATTCAGGCTTGTCACCAAGAAGCTTATAAAAGATTTGTTTCAGACTTGCATCAAGTTGTTGGAAAGCGGTAAGCTCGTCATAAAACAGCTCTTTGGCCTTTTTGGCATCGTTTAGCGGGTTGTTAAGTTCTTCGGTTTGAAGCTTGTCATCCTTTAACAAAGCATGGTAAGGCTTGGCAGGGAACAGCAAAGGCGATAAAAAAAGAGTGTCAACAAAGTTATATTTATCGAACCTGATTTTTTTGGAAAGGTATTTTAAATCGTGCGCCAGGATGTTGTGACCACCAATGAAATCGGTATCGATAATAAAGTTCGAGAAATCCCTGACACTGTTTAAATGAAAAATTTCCCCGCTATTTTTCACCGCACCAATATCAAGTATTTTTTTGGTCCTCAACCCGACTTCGGTATCAATGAATACGATGTTTTTCATCCGGGTTGCTTTTTATACATAGTTTCAATCATGCAAATCATTTATAGCATGGCTAAAAGTACTAAATTATTTTAAGTACCTTTAAATATAGGTGATAAGTATCTTGTTTTTCGATTTTCACCCAAAAGGTTCGGTCTTGCTTAAACCTTTCCGGCCGAACAAGAAATTGCGGGCTGAGACCGGAAAAATAGGGGCAGTAAAAAGGTAACTAATCAGTATAAAATGTTTTTGATTCAAATATTTTAAAAAAAATCACAAATAAATTTGGTTGTTAGTGAATATTAACTAACTTTGCCGCGGATTTAATCGTAAAAACTGTCCGTATGCAAACAGAAAGACAAACACAAATAATGGAATCGGCACTGGAGCTTATTGCCGAAAAAGGTATTCAGGGGCTTACCATTAAAAACCTGTCAAAAAAAATTGGTATTTCCGAGCCGGCTATCTATCGCCATTTTGATAGTAAGAGCAGTATCTTGCTTACTATCCTGAATAACTTCAAGCAAATGGCTGCTATGTTATCGGGTATTGTACCAACCGTAGGTGACACCGCTTTTGATAAAATATCATTTATCTTTTCTAAAATCATTCAGCTGTTTATCGAATCACCCTCTTATGTTACTGTAATTTTTTCCGAAGAGATTTTTAAAAACGACATACAGCTCAAAAATAAAATCATCGAGGTGCTTGATCAAAATGGGCAAACCATTGAAATCATCATACGTACAGGGCAGGAAAACGGGGATATAAGAACTGATATCGATAGTAAAAATCTTGCACTTATTGTAATGGGATCTCTGAGGTTTTTGGTAAAGCAGTGGGATATTAAAGGTAAAAAGCACAACCTGAAATTGGAAGGCGATCAAATGTTAAACAGCCTGAAACTTATTATAGGTAATAGCTAAAACAGACTCTCTTTTGTGCTTTTTGCAAAAGGGATTTTAAAATAAAACAAGAGTTAGTGAACATTAATTAACATAAAAATGGAAAAATTACTGAACAATTTATTAAAAAAACCGGGGCTTGTTTTTGCTCTGGTACTTATTTCTACCATCCTGTTATTTTTCCCCATGGCGGAAAATTCAAAAATGGAAACCAATCTGGATAAATACATGCCTCAGGATCATCCGGCATTTATTTACAGCGATAAGGCTGAGGAATGGTTTGATATTAAAGATGGGATCATTATTGCTCTGGAAAACAAAAACGGTGTTTTTAACACCGCTACCCTGGACACGTTAAAACAACTCACCAAACGTTTCCAAAAGTTTGATGAAATTGAAAAAAGTGATGTTACCTCTTTATATACCGCAGATAATATTGTGGGAACAGAAGATGGTATGGATGTAAAAGCCTTTTATAAGAGGGTTCCGAAATCGAAAGAAAAGCTGGAAGCCCTTAAAAAGAAGGTGGAAGATAACGAAATGGTTTTTGGCCGGTTGGTTTCAACCGATGAAACAGTTACGGTTATTATTGCGGAAATTGGTAAAGATGTTTTTACACAGGATTTTTACAACCACATTTTAAAAGTCGCCAAAGCGTCGGAAACCAATGATATTAAAATCTATGTGGCCGGCCGGCCCATCGTGGAAGGAACCATGGCACTGTTGGGGCCAAAGGATATGAAAACCATGGTACCGATTGTATTATTGGTAATTTTTATAGTGTTGTTCATCACGCTAAGAAGCTTTAAAGGAACGTTAATTACCCTTGGCGTGGTATTCTTTTCAACCATTTGGGCTTTCGGGCTGATGGCCTTGGTAAACATTCCCATTTACGCCGTATCAACCATGATACCGGTCATGCTTATTGCCATTGGGGTGGCAGACGGGATACACCTGTACAGCCACTTGCACACTTTTGTCAACCATCATCCGGAAGCCAGCAAACGTGAAGCCGTTAGCGATATGATTCGTGAAATGTGGAAACCGGTGGTGATGACTTCCATTACCACTGCTGTAGGGTTTATTTCGCTATTAACTTCGCAGGTGTATCCGGTAAAATACTTTGGTATTTTTACGGCTTTTGGAGTAATGATGGCCATGGTGTTTTCGCTGGTGTTTATTCCTGCCGGAGTTATGCTGTTTGGATTACCCAAAGCACGTAAGGTTAACACGAAGGAAGATAAAGAGGGCCATTCAAATTCAAAGCTGGCCAACAATTTTGCCGGCTGGATTGTCAAAAACAAGTATGTATCAATTATTGGAACAGCGGTAATTGTGGTATTATCAATAATCGGGATGCAGGAAATATGGATTAATTCCAGCTTTCTGGATAAGTTTGAAAAGGACAGCGATATTGTGCAAACCGATAAATTTATCAACGAACATTTTGGAGGAACCAGTACCTTAAACCTGATTCTTGATGCCAACGGTAAAAAAGATACCTTTAAAAACCCGACGGTTTTGAAACTTGTAGATAAAATGCAAAAAGATGTTGATAAGCAACTTCAGGTAGTTGGCAACACCTTTTCGTTGACTGACTATATTGACAGAATGAATAAGGTGATGAACGCTGACAGTGAAGCCTATAATACCATTCCCGACAATCAGGATTTGATTGCGCAATACCTGTTGCTTTATGAGATGTCGGGTGATCCGGAGAACCTGAACAAAGTAGTAGACTACAACTACGATAAGTTAAATGTTACTTTCCAGTTAAAAAGCGATAACTCGAAAGCCATTAACTCGGCACTGGATGTAATTCATACTTATGAGGATGATTTCAAAAAGCTGGGCATCAGCATGAATTATGCCGGTAGCGGGTACAAAGGGCTGGTGTTTACCGACCTTATTCTGGAAGGTCAAATCAAAAGCCTTATCCTGTCCTTAATAATTATTGTCGTACTTATTTCTTTAATGTTCAGGAGTATAACCATTGGGCTTATAGGTTCTGTTCCAATCATTATTACGGCATTAATCAGTTTTGGAACTATGGGTTTCTTGGGTATTCCGTTAAACACCACTACTGCTTTGCTTTCTAGCATTGCCATAGGAATTGGTATCGACTACGCGGTTCACTTTCTGGAACAATATCGAAACAATGCTGCAGCAACCGATGATAAAATGGTAGCGACACAAAAAACGATGGCACATTCAGGAAAAGCTATTATTTACAATGCCATTGTAGTAATTGCAGGGTTTCTCGTATTGCTTTTCTCGGTATTTCCGCCAAACCGTGAGTTGGGAGCCTTGGTATCGTTAAATATGTTCACCAGTTTTGTTGGAACCCTGACCATTATGCTGGTGCTACTCTACATGTCGAATATATATTTTAAAAAGAAAAAGAGTTAATTATACAATGATACAATTAGCAAATTATACAATAAACCATTGAACCATTGAACCATTGAACCATTAAATA
>CAZKGB010000090.1:0-8714 GCA_964551935.1 uncultured Lentimicrobiaceae bacterium
ATCCATCTGACGTGCTAAATGGTAAGCATTATCAGTAAACCAAATATCAGATACTTAACCGGGTTCTTTGGTAAATAATACCGAATCAACCTGAACGGGAAGCTTTCCTTTTCCTACCCAGCTGCTATCGTAGGGGGTGTCGGAGTTTACCTTCATAAAGCGAACTATGTCATCGGTTTCTTTAAACTCCTTTTTGATGGCATTAATTTCTTTCTTGGCTTTATCAATATCTTTTGGCGATGGGGTTACTTTGAAAATAACAAAGTCCAAATCGCGGGAAGCCTCCTGTTTGAATTTTTCCTTGTTGGCATCGTAGTATGCCAAATAATCGTCGTCGGTAACGGTTACCACGCTGTCGGGTATGTTTACAATTTTATTGGCCACAAAACTAACGCTGGCTCGATCGTTATCATTTTTATAAGCCATTACGGCCAATGCTTTGGGTACGTAATATCCTTTTGAAAGAAGGGCATTGAATTTGCTTTGCATCCTCTCCTGTTCCAAATATTTTTCAAATGTAATCCATTGCTGTTTGGCTTCCGGAGGATAGTTGTCAAGATTTTTTAAATATTCAACAACCCTGCTGCGGTCGAAAACACCGGTATTCGGATCGGTAAACGACTGTACAACCAATGGGTTGGGGTTTGGACCCTGAATCATGTCGTAGAGTTCATCGGCTGTAACATCAATACCGAGCTCATCGTATTCCTCACCCATGATGATGTTTTTAACTACCTGATTCCAGGTTTGGTTTCTTACCGAAGTTTGTTCAGCTCCTGATAAATTGGTTACTTTTCTTTGTCGCTTGGTGTTTTCCAGGTTAGTTTCAAACTCTTTGTTAAAGTCCATGATGGTTATTTCCTGTCCATCAATAACACCCACATTTACATCACGCTTGTTTCTTTGTTTTGCAAAGTCACCTAAAATAAATGCTGCCAGCGCGGCACCAATTACTATCACAAGCATGGTTGAGTGCTTTCTAATACTTCCTATAGCTGCCATCTTCTTTATATTGATTTTTTAATTCGAGGTGCAAAAATACAATAGAATATGAAAAATGAAAATAAAATTAACAAATAAGAATTTATTATCAGTAAGTTAATCTGAAATCGGCTGTTTACAGGCTTTGTTTAGAATTTTATTTCTAATATTTGTGTATTATTGGGCACCAATTACGATGATTGAAAAATCAAAACCTGTTATTTCATACGCTATGCAAATAATTTATAAAAAATATTTCTCATCAAATTCAGCACCATGCTCTTTTAATAAACGGATATATTCATTGCTAAAAGATACTTTTCTATGATGTTTTTTTTGGTTTTTGGCGCTTTATCAAGAGTCATTGGATAATTTGCATCTGAAAAAGATGCTTTTTGTATAAGGCAAAAACAGCCAATAAATCCTTCTGTAAAAAGTAAAAGAGGGCAAGCCTGCAGGCCTGCCCCCTCTTTAACATTATTGTATTAAAAGAGTTTTTACCCTTTCAACGCCTCAGCCCCGCTAACGATTTCCAGAATCTCGTTGGTAATGGCAGCCTGACGTGCTTTGTTGTATGCCAGATTAAGGGCTTTGATAAGCTCATCGGCATTGTCGGTAGCCTTGTGCATGGCCGTCATACGGGCACCGTGTTCAGCGGCAAAACTATCGAGCAGTGCTTTATAAAGATGCAGTTTAATAGCCTTGGGTACCAGTGCTTCCAAAATTTCGGCCTTGCTTGGTTCGAAAATAAAATCGGCCTGCATTTCGTGTTGACTCGATTTTTCTGAACCTTTCTCTTTATGTTCTTTGCTTTCGGCAACGGGCAAAAATTGTTCGGTTCTTAAAATTTGAACGGCAGCATTTTTAAACTGGTTATAAATTAAATAGATTTTATCGAAATCCTTATTTACAAACTCCTGCATCAGTTGTTCGGCCAGGGGAACTGAGTTTTCAAAGGTCAGGTCGTCAAAAATATCCTTATCGATACGTTCGGGCGCATACCCTCGCGAAGTGAGCAGGTCGCCTCCCTTTTTACCCAGCGCCAAAACGGAAACATTGCCTTTTTTGTATTGTGCATCAAATTTGGTTTCAATCAGGTTAATGGTTTCTTTAACCACGTTAATATTAAAACCTCCACACAATCCTCTGTTAGACGTGATGGCGACAATCAATACTTTCTGATCACCTCTGTCGGCAGCATAAACACCCTCGTCAGAACCATCCATGCTGGCGCTCAGGTTTTGCATTATTTCGGTAAGTTTGGCAGCATACGGACGCAGGCTAATAATAGCATTTTGAGCTTTCCTTAGCTTCGACGCGGCCACCATTTTCATGGCACTGGTAATCTGCCTGGTGGATTTTGTCGATGCAATCCTGTTTCTGACTTCTTTGAGACCTCCCATAGATATATCAGTTTAAATCAATTACTATTTATAGCGTCCTACAATTTCAGCGGCAGCTTTTTTAATGTCTTCAATAGCCTTATCAGTAAGTTTACCGGCGGCCAAATCTTTTAGGGTATCAGCATAGGTGGTATCCATATGATGTAAAAACTCTGTTTCAAAATTGATTATCTTATCAACCGGAACTTCGTTCAGCAGATTATTGGTACCGCAATAAAGAATGGCAATTTGATGTTCAACCGTCATGGGTGAATACTGTGGCTGTTTCAGAATTTGCACGTTTCGTTTACCTTTTTCCAGTACCGACATGGTAGCGGCGTCCAGATCGGAGCCAAACTTGGCAAATGCTTCCAACTCGCGGTACTGTGCCTGATCGAGTTTAAGTGTTCCGGCAACCTTTTTCATCGCTTTGACCTGTGCGTTACCTCCAACCCTTGATACAGAGATACCCACGTTAATAGCAGGACGGATACCGGCATTAAAGAGGTTACTTTCAAGGAAAATCTGACCGTCGGTAATAGAAATCACGTTGGTAGGAATATAGGCTGAAACGTCGCCTGCTTGTGTTTCGATAATCGGGAGTGCAGTTAACGAGCCACCTCCTTTTACCAGATGTTTAATGCTTTCGGGCAAGTCATTCATCTCTTTGGCAATTTCATCGCTATTGATAACCTTAGCAGCACGTTCTAACAAACGTGAATGCAGGTAGAAAACATCACCGGGATAGGCTTCACGGCCCGGAGGGCGACGCAGCAACAACGAAACTTCGCGATAGGCTACCGCCTGTTTCGAGAGATCATCGTAGATAATCAAAGCCGGCCGGCCTGTATCTCTGAAGAACTCACCAATGGCAGCGCCGGCAAACGGAGCGTAAAACTGCATGGCAGCAGGGTCGGAAGCGGTAGCAGTAACAATTACCGTGTAGTCCATGGCACCGTTTTCTTCCAATGTTTTTACAATATTAGCAACCGTTGATCCTTTCTGACCCGTGGCAACATAAATACAGTACACCGGTTCTCCTTTTTCAAAAAACTCTCTTTGGTTGATAATCGTGTCAATAGCGATAGCCGTTTTACCGGTTTGGCGGTCACCAATAATAAGCTCACGCTGACCCCGTCCTATCGGAATCATCGCGTCGATAGCTTTGATACCGGTTTGCAGCGGTTCGTTAACCGGCTGGCGATAGATAACACCGGGAGCTTTACGCTCGAGGGGCATTTGATACAATTCGCCTTTGATGGGGCCTTTGCCGTCGATGGGCTCTCCCAAAGTATTGATAACCCGGCCCAACAACCCTTCACCCACGTTAATGGATGAAATTTTATTGGTACGTTTAACTTTATCGCCTTCGTTAATGCCTTCGATATCGCCCAAAAGCACAACACCCACGTTGTCTTCTTCAAGGTTAAGTACAATGCCTCTAAGTCCTGTTTTTTCAAATTCAACAAGCTCACCTGCCTGTGCATTTGACAATCCATAGATACGAGCAATACCGTCACCAATTTGGAGTACGGAACCAATCTCGTCGAGAGAGGTTTCTGATTTAAAACCGGCAAGTTCTTTCTTCAGTATGGCTGATACTTCAGCTGGTTTGATGTCTGCCATATTTATATTGTTTTCTGGTTATAATTTCTTAATGTATAAATTCTTTGAAAATTCGTTTTGAAGCTCTTTAAGCTGCGTTTTAATGCTCGCGTCGTACTGATAATCTTCGTAGTTAATTACAAAACCACCAATAATATCTTCGTCGACTGATTCATGAAGCTCAATGTTCATTTTAGTGGCTTTAGCCACTTTTTCAACAATGGTATCCCTTGTTTTCTTATCGGCTTTAAAAGCGGTAGTAAGTTCAAGCGGGAGAATATTGTTGTATTTCTGATAGATGTCGATGTAGGCGTCGCAAATGGGTTCGAGATACATCTCACGATCTTTTTTTATAATCAGGGCAAAAAATTTCTGTGTCAGCTCCTGAATATGTTCACCAAAAACAGCGTTCAACAGTTTAACTTTCTTATAATCATCTACCACGGGATTTTTCAGGAGCTTTTTAAACTCTCTGTGATCCTGTAGCACTTGTCCCACAAGATGCATGTCTTTTTCAACTTTTCCCTCCACTTTCATTTCGAGGGCAAGGTCGAACACCGCTTGTGCATATCGTTTTGCCAATAAGTTAATTCTCATCGAATAATGTCTTTAGTTCAATTGTATTTCTTTGAGCAATTTATTCACGTAAACCTGCTGTTTCTTACTATCGCTGAGTTCCTGTTTTAGCACTTTCTCAGCAATTTCAATGGAATAGGTTGCGATAAGATTTTTAAGCTCAACCAAAGCAGCCTGCTTTTCTGAATTAATTTGTTCTCTGGCATCTTCCACAATAATACTCGCCTCTTTGTTTGCTTTTTCGCGGGCTTCGCCAATAATTTGTTCTTTTATTTTTCGGGCATCAGCCAACATGGCATCACGTTCTTCGCGAGCTTGTTTCAGCAGTTCCTCATTTTTTGCTTTTAAAGCAGCCATCTCTTTTTTAGCCTCTTCGGCAGCCTGCAGTGCATCTTCAATACTGTCTTCACGCTCCTTTAACGAGGCCAAAATGGGTTTCCAGGCAAATTTTGTAAGTACAAAAAGAACAATTAAGAATGCCAGGGTCATCCAAAAAATAAGTCCAAAACCGGGGTTAATTAATTGCATTTTCTATATCGTTTTATAATGGGTTATAATTTTTCTTAAAAAAATCTTCTGCCATGCAGCCAACCGCTGCAAAGCAGAAGAGATTAATTGTTAAATGCCCTTTTGTTTTACAAGAAAACAATAAGCAAGGTAACAACGATAGCAAAGAAGGCAACACCTTCAATCAAAGCAGCAGCAACAATCATGTTTGAACGAATGTCGCCAACAGCTTCGGGTTGACGGGCGATAGCTTCCACTGCACCTTTACCGATTTGGCCAATACCAATACCGGCACCGATGGCAGCAATACCTGCTCCCAAACCGGCACCCATTTTTGCATAGGGGGCAAGGTCGGTAACAGCTTGAAGTAAAATTGCTAATAGTTCCATAATGATAATATATTAAGTTAAAAATGGATAAAATTCAAATTAATGTGCCTCTTCGGTGGCCATGCCAAAATAGAGGGCTGAAAGTATGGTAAATACATAAGCCTGAATTAATGCGACTAAAAACTCAAGAATGTCCATAAAAATACTAAAGGCAACCGAAACTACTGAAACTCCGTATCCGGCAACAGGGGCTATATGGCCAAAAATAAATATCAGGCTTACAAAGCCCAACACGATAATATGGCCGGCCGTCATGTTGGCAAACAGACGAACCATCAGTACGAAAGGTTTGGTAAACATCCCCATGATCTCAACAATAGGCATCAACGGTAACGGAAGTTTAAGCCACCAGGGTACTCCCGGCATATTAACAATATGCACCCAGTAATTTTTGTTGGCGCTAAAGGTTGTAATAATGAATGTAAATGCTGCCATCACACCGGTAACCCCAATGTTTCCAGTTATGTTTGCTCCACCCGGGAAAAACGGAATAATTCCGAACAGGTTGTTAAAAAAGATAAAGAAGAAAATAGTTAACAGGTAAGGGGTGTATTTTTCGTAGTTGTGTCCGATAGAAGCTTTGGCAATATCGTCGCGGACAAATAAAATAAGCGGTTCCAACAGCGACTGCATCCCTTTAGGTGCATGGCCTTTTCGCTTTTTATAGGAATTGGCAACAGAAATAAAGATCCACATCAACAGAAAAATACTGATAAAAATGGCCAGTACATTTTTTGTAAATGAGATGTCGTAATCGGGTCTGATTTCGTTTCCTTCTGCATCGGTTCTAACCAGTTTACCGCCATTAAACCCCTCTTTGGCTACATGGTACCCCTCGTAAGAAGCTTCCCCGTGGTGAAGATGTTTCGAACTAAAAACATGCCACTCGCCCTGATCGTAAAGAATGACCGGAAGGTAAATAGAAATATGTGTTTTGTTCCATGTTAAAATATGCCATTCGTACGAATCAGTGATATGTTCAATAATCATATCGCCGGCTTTAAAGTCCTGCTCCAGAACCTTATCTTCCCACTTTTCATCGGTATTACCCTCATGATGTTGTGCCAAAAGAGTGGTTCCTGAAAACAAAAAAAACAGCAACAAAGTTGCCAGTGGAAAGTAATTTTTACTGATTGATTTATCGCCCATAGGTGATAGAAATAGTTAGGTTTTTAATCGGGTGCAATTTTACGAAGAATAACTGAAACTTAAAAACGTTTTTTTAAATTATTTAATAACTGACAATTACAACCTGTTTTACCATCTAATCAAGAATGGATTTAAATACTCAACTGCCTTGAAATGAGCGCAAAAAAATTGTATCTTGTAAGTCAAAAATTATTAACCAATATTTTACAGCCATGAAAAAATCAGCCTTTTTTATGACTTTCGGTTTGCTTTTTTTTCTACTTTCTTGCAGTACAACACAACAAACGGAAAAAACAGTAGTTAACCGAAGTAAAGAGCTTAAATCGATTGAAAATGTGTTGGAACAATACATTGTTGCCAACGAAAACAAAGATTTGTCGTTAGTCGAGCAAATTTGGGCTCCCGATGGGGATATTATTTTATACGGAACTACCTCCAAAGACAGACTGATGGGATGGAACAACATCCGTAATGCTTTTAAAAAGCAGTTTAAAACCATCGACAATATTTTTATCACTACTTCCGAACAGTATATTAAATTAAACGAAACGGGAAATAGTGCCTGGTTTGCCGAAATCTTAAAGTACAACTACATGAAAGATGGTAAGGCAAAATCGTTGAAAGGGCTACGTTTTACCGGCGTTCTGAAGTACTGCAAAGATGGAAAATGGCGTATTGTTCAAGCTCATCTTTCGATGCCGGCTGAAGGAGACTAAATAGGTTTTGACAGAGGTTGACAATAATTAGCCGGATGAGTTTTAACTACATAATTACCTGTTTGAAGTAGATACAGGCAAACAAAAAAATATGCCCGGTTATTACTTCTATCCCACCAACAAATTGCAACCTCGCACATCGCTGTTGTCAAATCTACCGAGAATCTCAAAATCGCCGCCGGGATGAATTTTACCCAAATCTTTTGTTTCGATGAAGGAACATGAATAAATATTAGCCAGGTCGATAACGTTGATTCCACCGGTTCTGTTTTCGGGCAAATAGGCAAAAGGGTCGTTGGTGTCACGAATCAGAACCTTCATCCAGGGAGGGGTTGTAAACAGTCCGTCGCCTTTCGAGTAGGCTTGCGACAAGAGTTCAGTCATTCCGTACTCCGAACAGATTTTTTTTACCCCGAATGCCGAAGTTAAAACAGTATGCAGCTCCTGCCGAATCATCTCCTTCCGGCGCCCTTTCATCCCTCCGGTTTCCATCACCACCAACTCGGGAAAGTCCACCGGAAACTGTTCTGCCAAATCGAGCAAAGCGTAAGTAACTCCCAAAAGAATCGTTTTCTTTTTTTCCGACTTAAGTTTTAATAAAACAGTACTGAGTTGTTGGTACTCATTCAAATAAAAACCACTATCATCAAAGGCTGAAGTCTCGATTAGTTTCTCTGCCATATAGATCAACGAAGAGCCCTCCCGTTCAAGGTACGATGGCAACAAAGCAAGTACAACATAATTGGATATCGGGCCAAAAAAAAGCTCAAAACCTTTAACAAAACTCTTTTCGTAAACCGAAAGGTCGGTAACAAGATGACGGCTAAAGGTCATGCCTGTTGTACCGCTACTGGTAAAAGTTACGGCCGGTATTTTGCCCCCGCAAACAATATCGTGTGATTTAAAAAAGTCGATGGGTAAAAACGGAATTTGCAGGTAGTGTTCAACCTTATCCACCTTGCAACCCAAATAGTTGACATATTGCCGGTAAACAGGGCTGTTTTTGTATTGAAACCGAAAAATCTCCAACGCCATCCGGTTAAATGCACCCTCGCTATGGATAGAAAATATGGAATCGATTTTCGGCATACTATTTGAATTAAACGACCGTTAATTTAACTAACTTTGCAAATAATGAAATACGCTGCAAAAATACTGTTAATTCTGATTACCGTTTTGGGTGCCACCCTCTTTTCGTGCCGCAAAATTGAGGAATACCCGGTGGAGCCTGTAATAGCGTATGATAATTTTGTTTTGTTGCTCAATACGCAAACCGGAAAAACCGAGCGTGGTGTTCTCTCTATCTCTTACACCGACGGCGATGGCGATTTAGGACTGGATCCATCCGACACCCTGCCTCCTTTTAACAGGGGTAGCGACTATTACTATAACTTCCTCATCAAATATTA
>CAZKGB010000091.1:0-8669 GCA_964551935.1 uncultured Lentimicrobiaceae bacterium
TTTTTCTTAAACAGAAAAGAAAAAGTTGAACTAACTGTCTGAAAAAAAGTTTAATTAAGCTTAATGGCAACTGAAAGCCTGAAATACCTGTTGAAAACAGAATCCTGGTAACTGTACAATGCACGAACCCCAAATTTATAATCGGGTTGGATAATTAAATTTATTCTTGAAACAGGAATACTTATTCCCAGTCCCATTGACATACCATAATTAATCCCTTCGAGGGATAATTTATCCTCAAAAGGGAAACCTTCATCAGGTGGTTCTCCAGTCCCGGGCTGATAGAAGTGGCTCATTCCTTTTCTTTTATTTCCTAAAGTGAAATCTAGAAAAACGCCACCTTCTAAAAAAAACTTAAACTTATGCCCGAAGTTTATTCGTGCATTTACGGGAAAAGATAATGTGTTGATACTAACCGTTACATCAGTATAGTTTCCATAATGACCGCTGGACATATATTCAAAATATTGTACTGACCTGTTGAACTCAAATCCGGGAACAAGGTTCACCATTTTCTCTGAAAAGATGTTTTTGTAAACTCCGAACCCGAACCCGGGGCCTTCCTTTTCTATCCTGTAGTTCAGGTTAGATTTGCTTAGTGACATACTAAATTCGTCGAAAAACAAAGGGGAACTGCTTTGGCCATAAAGCAGTGATCCGAATAGAAACAGCATCAGTACCAATGAATAAATTCTTTTCATTTTTATTGAATTTACCTTTTAATGATTCTATTAACAACTCTTAGATGATGGGTATATTTGCCAGCTTCTTTATTGAATATCCCCTGATGGTCGATGCTATCAATTCTGACTTCACCCCAGGCATGCAATATTTTGTTCTTTCCAAGGATAAGGCCCACATGGTTAATAGAGCCTTCTCTGTTTTCAAAAAAGGCCAAATCTCCGGGTTCAGCAGCTTCAACAAAAAGAATCTGCTCGCCTTTTTCAACCTGTTGAGCAGCATCACGCGGCAACATGATTCCATTCATTTTATAAGCCATCTGAACCAATCCAGCCCCATCAATCCCCATAGGAGAACGGCCTCCCCATAAATAGGGAACACTTAAATAATTAGCTGCCACTGACAACACTTCACGACTCCCAACCTCAGCAGGAACCTTATGCACCGCTTTCTTGTAATAAAACGAATCTCCGGCAACAGTAAAAGCACCCTCTTCCCATCCGTGAAACTGGGCTCCCCTGAAAACCGGAATAATGGTATCTTTTGCCCTCACCTGCGCCGATAATGTTTGCAGGTAAAACCTTTCCGATTCATTCAGCTCAGCAAATTCGGAATCAGCCAATTTTTTAACCTGATTCCGGCGAACCCAACCAGAATACCGGTCGTCCACAGCTTCTATTAAAAACCAGTCATCTTTAGTATCGTTTATTGCCATCAACTCACCAAACAGAAGCTGGTTCACCATTTGGCTATTAGTTGATGGGGTATCTCTCACGGCCACAGTGGCCAGCATACATATTCCATACCTCATTTCAAGCTATTATTTACAGGGTTATATCATTAGCAATTATAATTGTTTATTTTTGCTCAAACTTTTAATTAAACTAATGAATTCTTTCTTTTCAAAGTTACAACAATATTATTACGAAATACTAAAAATTTTAGTGTTTATTATGGCTATCGGTCTGGTTTCGTGGCTCAGTCCTAAAGACAGCATTTTCAAATACGAATTTCAAATAGGAAGTCCGTGGAAACACAACGACCTGTTTGCCCCGTTTGATTTTGCCATTCTTAAAACCAAAGACCAGATTGCACAAGAGAAAGAGAAAATTTTACAAGGCTTTCAGCCCTTTTTTAATTACGACGAAAACATTGCAGAAAAAAATCTAAAAGTGCTCGACAACAATTTTGCCACGCTGTGGCACTCCGACTTAAAACCGGGCAGGAAAAGAACCAAAGATTCGCTGAAATGTTTAAAGTTTACCAAAAACCTCTACTTTGAAGTTGAAAACAAAGGCATCATACGCACGGACGATGTAATAGAGGGAAAACCATCGGACTACAGGATAACACTCATTAAAAATAATTTGGGTAGCGATGCCACTTTGGGCGATTTTTATACCATAAAGGGTGCCCTGGACTATGTTCAGGCGCAAATAAGGAAAGAAAAAAGAGCTGACAGCAGCATTGTGCTGGGAACGATCAGCCGGGCGCTGGTTCAAAATGTACTTTACGACAGATCAAAAAGCGAGTCGGCACAACAGGAGTTGCTTAATCACATCTCCCCCTCATTTGGAATGATGCAAAAGGGCGAAATGATTATTTCGAAGGGTGAACTGGTTACCCCCGAAAAAAATCAAATTTTACTCTCGCTAAAAAAAATGTACGAAACCGAATACAGTAGCAACAAGCACAAGTATTATGTCCTTCTTGGAATCACGCTGCTAATAACGTTGCTGTTTCTGCTTGAATACTTGTTTCTGCGGTTTTATAAGTTTGAGTTTTTTAACGAACTCAAGTACATCAACCTGATACTCATAACACAGGTAGCCTTGGTTGCCTTAGCCTTTTATATTTTTAAAGATTTTCCCGAATATGTATACGCCATCCCGTTTGTGATTTTACCCATTATTTTAATCGCTTTTCTCGATCACGGAACCGGTATCGTTATTTACCTGATTACGGTGATGCTGATTGGCTTTTTTGCCCCCAACAGCTTTGAGTTTTTTTATACTCAGTTTGCTGCCGGGCTGGTAGCGGTATACAGCATAGGAAAATGGGATCATCGAATTCAGATAGCCAGGGCATCGGCGTTTACCTTTTTGACTTACATTGTTGTGTATATCAGCATGCTTTACTCGCGAGAAGGGAACCTGAACAGTTTTTCGCTGGATTTTATTAAGCTAACGGCTGCCAACTCGGTTTTGTTGTTTTTAGCTTTTCCCTTCGTGTTTTTCTATGAAAAGATTTTCGGCCTTGTTACCAAGTTAACGTTACTTGAACTGTCGAACACTAACAACACGTTGCTGCGCGAGTTGTCGGTAAAAGCACCGGGTACTTTTCAGCATTCGCTTCAGGTTTCTAATCTGGCAGCAGAGGCTTTATACGAAATTGAAGGAGATGCCCTGCTGGCGCGTACAGGTGCTTTGTATCATGATATTGGCAAGATGAACAATCCTACCTATTATATCGAAAACCAGTCATCGGGCTTTAACCCGCACGATGAACTGTCGTACGAGGAGAGTGCCCGTATTATTATCGCGCATGTACTCGACGGTATTGAAATGGCCCGCAAGGCAAAGGTTCCCGAACAGGTAATCGATTTCATCCGTACCCATCACGGTACCCGGATGGTAGAGTACTTTTACCGATTAGAAAAGAAAAAAAATCCCGGACTGGAAATCGACAGCTCTGAGTTCAGGTATCACGGGCCTATCCCTTTTTCAAAAGAGACTGCCGTGGTGATGATGGCCGATTCGGTGGAAGCCGCTTCGCGAAGCATCAGCAATCCCAACGAGCAAAAAATTAACGACCTGGTTGAAAACATTGTTAACGCGCTGATTGAGGATAATCAGTTTGCCAATGCCAATATCACCTTTAAAGAGATTACCAAAGTTAAAAAGGTACTGAAGAAAAAGCTGCTGGACATCAACCATGTACGCATTGCTTATCCTGACTAGAAACTGTTAGTCGGTTAGGAAATATCTGGATTGGGAATTTAATTTATGAATTTTAGAAAGCGGCACGCCAAATGGCAACGGAGAAGCAAGTCACCCCGCCAACGGCCTGTTTAAAAAATCTTTCAAGGGCTTCATTGCCTTAAAAACATCTATCAAATAAGGTATTAAATCATCAAATTGCTCTTTAGCCTCCAGGTAAAGATGCTTATTATCGTTAAACCACTCGCGATTATTATTCTCTCGCAGAAGCTTTAAAAATCCTATAATTCCGGAAACCATACCATCCATTTTTTCTTTTGGCAAAGATAACGTTTTCAAAAAATTTGATTTTATACAAATAGTTAGTACTTTTAATGCATCGAAAGCTCAATCTCTCTTCACTCATGAAAACTTTTAGAAATAGTGTAATCATTGCCATTTTACTTTTGCCATCAACCCTATTTGCCGGAGGCAACCTGTTTCCGCTTGGAGCCCGTAACGCGGGCATGTGCCGGTCGTCGGTAGCCTTAACAGGATTTTGGAATATTTTGAACAATCCAGCCGGTTTGGCAACCCTGGAAAATCCCACTGCCGGAATTTCATACGAAAGCAAATTTAACCTTCAACAGCTTAGCAACAAAACCGCTGCCTTTGCTTATCCCACCGGGGCCGGTGTTTTGGGAGTTGATTTCAACTACTTCGGCTACCGGCAATACAACGAAATAAAAGCAGGCCTTGTTTATGCCCGGGCTTTTGGCTCATACCTCCGTATGGGATTGCAGCTTGATTACCTGCAAACCACCCTCGGCGACGGGTATGGGTCGAAAAGAAATGTAACCTTTGAGTTGGGAATCCAATCGGACATCACCAAGGAAATTACGCTGGGAGCATACCTGTATAACCCAATCAGGGTAAAACTTTCCGACTATGCCGATGAGCGAATTCCGGCCATCTTCCGTTTTGGTATGACCTGGCATTTTTCTAAAAGTTTTTTGGCTACCACCGAAGCCGAGAAAAGCAGTTTCTACCCGAGAGTAATTATCCGTGGCGGATTAGAATACAATTTGAAAAAGAAATTTTACATGCGAACCGGGTTTTCCTCCGGAGAAGAGGTTTTTGCTTTTGGCTTTGGAATTTATCTTAAAGGACTCAATGTTGATATCGCCGCCATCATGCATCAAACGCTGGGATTTAGCCCTCAAGCATCACTCACCTACACTTTTTAAAACCGATGTCAGATCATTTACATATCGGAGTTACGTTATCCTTAACCGTTGCGGTTATAACTTTGTTTCCGGTTTTTACCTACGCTCAAAAACCCGACACTGCCGCTGTCAACCAAACAGAATTTATTACCGATCAACTGGAAGACATCGCCTCGGGAACTGACCTTAACCTGGACTACTCCGACTTGATTGATGATTACAACTATTACCGTAAGCATCCTATCAACATCAACAACAAAGATGAAATTGACGAGTTGGAAAAGCTTAAACTGCTCAACGATATTCAGGTTAACAACATCCGGCGATACCGAGAATGGAACGGTGATATTCTTTCGAAATACGAGTTAATTTATGTTGACGGGTTAAGCCGTGAAATTATAGAGAGGCTGCTTCCTTTCATAAATTTTGGAGCCATCCGAAAACCGGAACAGCTGAAGCTTAAGAATGTTTTTCGTTTCGGGCAGCATCAGTTGTTACTGCGCTATCAGCAAACGTCAGAGAAAAGTGCAGGCTATAAAATTCCTTCCGACTCCGCCATTTACAATCCCGGAACGGCCTATCTGGGCAGTCCTGTAAAACTTTATGCCCGGTATGCTTTTCGGTACAGAAAGCGTATCCACATGGGGTTTACATTGGAAAAAGATGCCGGGGAGGTATGGAATAA
The DNA here is from genome assembly GCA_964551935.1 of uncultured Lentimicrobiaceae bacterium. GTDB lineage: Bacteria > Bacteroidota > Bacteroidia > Bacteroidales > F082 > B16-G9. The sequence continues at coordinate 5,511 of CAZKGB010000091.1, forward strand.
AAAGGAGCTTCCCGATACGGTTTTAAACCTTGTTGGAAATAAAATATCCCATTACTTCGACTTTTATTCTGCTCATATCTTCGTGGCGGATATGGGCGTAATAAAAAAACTGGTTGTGGGTGATTACCACCTTGAATTCGGGCAAGGCCTTAACCTGTGGACAGGCCTGGCATTTGGCAAGTCGGCGCAAGCCATCTATGTAAAACGATTTGGCCGCGGGTTACGTGCCAACACCTCTGTTAACGAAAACCGGTTTCTTAGGGGGGCTGCTGCTACCCTTCAAATCAAATCGGTACAGCTTACCGGTTTTTACTCCAACAATCACATTGACGCTAACCTTGTTGAAACCGATACATTGGATCAGCCCGTGGTAACCACCATTCAGGAGACAGGTATGCACCGAACCATCAATGAGCTGCTCGATAAAGATGCCATCAACATTCAGGCTTATGGCGGGCATCTGCGGTTCAGACACAAATCGTTGGAGATAGGGGCTACCGCTTATCATTCGCTTTTAAACGAACCCATTATTACCGATGATACTCCTTATAAAAAGTTTTCGTTTACAGGAAAAGAGGAGACCCATTACGGACTCGATTTTAACCTCATCTTCAATAAAATAAATTTCTTTGGAGAGACATCATTAACACAAACCGGTGGTTATGCCGCTTTGGTGGGGATGAATACAGGCTTTACCGACCGCTTTTTGTTTAACATCACCTACCACAACTACAGTAAAAGTTTTCATAATTTTTATGCCTATCCTTTCGGGGCCACCCAACATGGCAGCAACGAAGAGGGTATTTACTTCGGTTTTTTGGCACTGCTGTCAAAAAGCTTTTCGCTGTCGGGCTATGTTGACTTTTACCGTTTTCCCTGGTTACGCTTTCAGGCCGACTTCCCTTCCTATGGAAAAGATTTCCTTTTTCAGTTAAATTTCTCCCCCTCACGCAGAGCCACTATGTACATTAAGTTTCGTCATAAGCTAAAACAGGAAAACTATAATGGTGCTTACGACTTTCTGGCACAAACCAACAACACAACACAAAACAACCTGAGGTTTAACCTGTCGTGGAGTTTATCGCGCGCTGTTATTCTTAAAAACCGGCTGGAATACGTAAGCTATCACGACCCGTTGGAAAACCACACCGACAACGGTTTTCTGCTATACCAGGATGTGCTTTACAGGCCGGCAACCCTCCCGGTAAATATTACTTTGCGTTATGCCTTGTTTAGCACCGGCTCGTGGGATAGCAGAATTTACGCTTACGAAAATGATGTTTTATACGCTTTTAGCGTGCCGGCCTACTACGACAACGGACAGCGTGTTTACCTGATTGCGAAAATCAACGCAGGCAGAAAAGTATCGTTTTGGTTACGGATAGCACAAACTACCTTTTTCAATCGTGGCAGCATCGGCTCGGGGGCTGATGAGATTATTGGAAACCACAAAACGGAGTTTAAAGTGCAGACAAGGATTAAGTTGTAACATCCTTAAAAAAATCATTTCCCTAATAGGGATTCATAAAAAATAAATATCAAATAATTATTGCAGTCTTATCATAGGATAAGAGAAAAGGCCGTTTTCTGTTCTAATTTTGAATTTCTTAACCAATTAATTACTTCCTATGAAAAAAATCACACTGTTATTTTTAGTATTATTTGCAGTTATCAGTTCTTGTAAAAAAGAGGATGACAAAGTTGATCCGGTTCCTACAATTAACTATCAAGACGAACTTCAAACCATAGTTGATGAAAACTGGGCTCAATTTACTAACGGCACTGAGGATTTCCCCGGAGGGTACGCACTTCAGATACTGTCTCCCTTAGGCGATTTTTTTGTAAGTGCCGGCAACCTGGCAGGTAGCACCAATCAAACCCATTTTAGGGCAGGTAGCACAACAAAAACATTCACCGCTGCTGCCATAATGCTGTTGCATCAGCAGGGAAAATTGAACATAAATCACCTTGTTACCGATTTAATACCCGGTACCAATGAGCCATATTTACCCACCGACGAAGAGTTCAACATTCCTTTTAAGAATGAAATTACCATTAAGTTACTGCTCCAGCACCGTGCCGGAATGTTTGATGTTATCAATCAGGATATCCCCGATACGGTAAACCAGCCCTATGCCGGATTTAGATACAGGGATTATATTGAGGAATCTATCGGCCTTACTCACACATTCACCATAGCCGAAACTGCCGGAGTAGTTGCTGCCAATCAACTGTATAATTCAAAACCCGGTACGGAGTTTCACTATTCCGATACAGGAATGGGACTGCTGGGATTGATTATCGAACGCATATCGGGAAAAAGATACGACCAGTTTATTACCGAGAACTTCCTAACCCCCTTAGGCTTAGGGAACACAAGTTTTCCTTATGAAGGTGAAGATGTCAATTTACCGGATCCTTTTGCAGGTTCGTATGTGTATTTTCAGGGAAACACTTATGATGTAACCCAATATAATGTATCGATAAATGTTGCTGAAGGTAACTTGATTACCACTCCGCTGGATTTAGCAAATTGGACAAAAAAACTCTATACCGGTAAGGCAGGCATAAACTATGAAAACGTAAAATTTTACATGATGGATTGCCTTCCAACTTTCGAGGGTCATCAGAATTACGGTTTGGGAACTGTCTATACTTCAGGTTTAGGTTACGGCCATAACGGAGGCATTATGGGTTATTTTACCGCTACAAGGTACGATCCCGAAACAGACATCACTTTTGTGATATACACCAATGTCTGGGATTTTGATTCCTTAATGTACGATTCGTACGCCCAACTCCTGAATATGTATGCTGCAGTTTATGAGGCAAAAGATATTTTGAAAGAATAAATTTTTTGCCCCCCTCTTTACTATTTAATAATTAAGAAATAGAATTTTAAACCAATCTGCTCCCGATGTTTTTTACAATCCATTTCTTGAAGCTGGTCAAAATCATTTTTCCCTATTATGTTGACGAACTGCAGGGTATTGAGATTAAAGAAGAAGGAAAGCCCTCGTCAGAATCACGTTTTGATAAACTTACAGCAATGTCAGACGAAAATGCTGATAAGCCAAATGATGTAAACGGGAATTTAACAACAGGTTTTATGTCAAGTCATGCAGGGGAACTGCCTCCCTGTGTTCACGATCATGATAC
>CAZKGB010000092.1:0-8650 GCA_964551935.1 uncultured Lentimicrobiaceae bacterium
CTCTACCAAAATACACCGGCAGAAAATCTTAACCTCAGAGGCGAAAGAGATGTTGACCCGTTAATCGACCCCATTGCATGGAACCAGGATAACCCATGGAATATGGATTGCCCTGAAGATGCTGCAGGTCCCGGTGGACACGTCTATGTTGGTTGTGTTGCCACCGCCATGAGCCAAATTATGTATTACTGGAGATTTCCTTTAATCGGGCACGGTCAAAAACAGTACTATCAATCACCTTATGGTGTTATCAGTGCTAACTTCGACACCACCCATTATCATTGGGATGGCATGAAATGCAGCATCGACAACAGAAACATCTGGGATATTGCTCTTATCGGTTTTCATGCCGGAGTAGCAGTTCAAATGAACTATAGCCCTGACGGTTCGGGAGCCCAAAGCACCAGTGTTCCAAACGCCCTGATTAACTATTTCAGATACAGTTCAAGCGCACAGTATTTAAGCAAAAACAATTACAGTCAGTCGCAATGGGAAAGCATGATGCAGCAAAACCTCGATGCAGGAAAACCCATCTATTATTCTGGATTTAGTTCGGAGGGCGGCCACGCTTTTGTTTGCGACGGATATCAAGGTTCAAATTACTACCACTTTAACTTTGGATGGAGCGGATCTTCCAATGGATACTTCACCTTGCAAAGTGTTAATGGCTACAACCAGAATCAGGGAATGGTTAGAAATATTTATCCCGGAGAAGCCGGATACCCATACATAGCTACCGGTGCCGACACCTTAAAATTTAATGCCGGTTCGTTTACCGACGGTTCAGGACCGGTTGACAATTATCCTGCCGGCATGAACGCATCCTGGCTGATTTCACCTCAAACAAGTACCGACTCTGTTTCAAGCATCAGCTTAAGCTTTATTAAGTTTAACACCGCCAACAGCGACCACCTGATGATTTACAACGGTAATTCCGACAGTGCCCCTTTGATTGGTGATTACTCGGGAAGCAACATTCCGGATGACCTGACTGTTGAAAACAATGAAGTATTTATTACCTTTACCTCAACAGGTACCGCTCCCGGATTTAATATCGAATATTCTACCACTGCTCCTACATGGTGCAACGGTAATACTGTTATTACCGACCCGAGTGGAACCTTAACCGATGGCTCAGAAAACGGATTCTATTATAACAATGGCGCAACCTGTATTTTTATTTTCCAAACCCCCGAAGCTGTTAAATACAACTTTGAGTTTAACGAATTCTCAACCGAACCTGACAACGACAAACTGGCTATTTATGATGAATCAAGTAACCTGATTGGTGAGTATTCAGGCTCCAGCCTTCCTGATCCTTTATCCATTGCTACCAGTATGGTTATTATGACCTGGGGTACCAATGCCACTGTTAACGATCAGGGATGGAGTCTTGATTTTACCGTTGACGGAGTGGGAGTTTCGGAAAATGCTTACAACCATTTGAATGTTTATCCTAATCCTACCAACGGCATGGTAACCATTAACTTTGATGTTGAAAAAGCCAACGATGTAAAGGTTATGGTTTCAAATCTCAACGGCCAGATTGTTTACCAGGAAAACATCAATTCCTTAAACGGTGTTTACAACAACAGTATCGACCTGAGCCGGCAGGCAAAAGGTGTTTACATGCTGAGCATCGTCAGCAGTAAAGGAAAAACCGATAAAAAAATTGTACTTCAATAAAAGTCAATCGTAAAAAGAGAAAAAGCCACTTTATTTCTAAAGTGGCTTTTTTTAATTAAGCTTATTTATCGATACAAGACAGAATTGAACCACCTGAGCCTGTATTAAATACAAAAGCACCATTTTGGCCGACACTATAAACCGTCACTCCCCTCTTTGCAAAAGTTTCGGTTATCACCTTAGCATTACACTTGTATACTGATGGCTCCAGAATTACCTTTTTAAAAGAGAAAGTCTGCTGTAGTTTTTTAACATCCGGCGTCCGGTTTCCTGAAATCAGCAGCCAGTCGACAGGCAGCGGCTTTGAAAGCGGCACAAAATGATTGCTTTTTATCCGAACTATAGAGACTCCGTTAAAAACAAAAAAATCTCCTTGATTCCACAGGCCGGTTACACCATCGTTTTTGTAGCTATTAAAAGATGCACCCTTACTATTTAACCCTCGTTTGATTCTATAATTTTCGGTAGCATACCTCAAAGTGCCGGTTGCCTTCAATAAAGCTGAATCACAAAGCAGCACATGATTCTTCCCGCTGATAAAATCGACAGCCTCGTGTTTACTGCCAACATCGTAAACAACAATCTTACTTTGGGTTTCTGTTTCAAACCGATGTACCACCTGAAACAAAATCAGCAACAGCACCGTACTTAACAACGGAATAACAAAGTTGTGTTCCTTTTTCAGGAACAACCTATAGCCGAATAGCAAAAGCAGATAAACCAGAGTAACCTTTACCCAGGGAAAATAGATATCATCCACACCTGACCATGGCAACTTTCCAACCCACTCAATTAAATAGTTCATCAGGTAGATAAGTCCTGAAAGAACAAGGGCAACCCAGCCTGAGACCAATGGAATCGATGAAACAACAATGAACAGCAATCCCGTTGAGATAATTACGGTTGAAAGCAGCATAACGATAAGGTTACTCACCAAAAACCAGGTTGGAAGGAAGTGAAAATAGTGCGCTGCCACCGGAAAAGCGCCAAGTTGAGCTGCCACCGAAACAGCGGTAGCTGCCCATGCCTTATTAAGCAACCCATTTTTAAAATATAACAACCGGTACACCGGGCGGTAAAAGGTAACAATACCCAGCACGGCAGCATACGAAAGCTGAAAGCCCACATCAAACAAAAATCCGGGATTGTAAAGCAGTAAAAACAGAGCCGACATAGCCAGCGTGTTGTAAGCGTCCTTATCGCGCTCTACTTCGTTGCCAACAATAATAAAACTTATCATCACCGTGGCACGCATTACCGAGGGGGCCAACCCGGTAAGCAGTGCATACATCCAAACCGACAATAAAAGTAAAACAGCCTTTAGTATTTTCCTCCTTTTCGAGGTGTTTAGAAACTGTAACAGGGTCATCATCACCAGGTAAATTACCCCCACGTGCAAGCCCGATACACAGAGAACATGCATAGCGCCTGCCCTTTGATAATTTTGACGTATGGCATCATCCATCACCTCGTCATAGCCTAAAACAATAGCCGCAGCCACGGCGTATTCATTGCCGGAAAGACCATTGGCTCGCAGCGACTTCAAGATTTTTTGCCGTAAACGTATGGCAAAACCAACCAGCCTGCTTGGAGGGTTGTTGCCAACAATCCGGAAACTACCTCCGGGAACAAATCCCACGAATGCTATACCCCTGACTTTTAAAAAAGCTCCATAGTCAAACTCCTCGGGATTAGCCGGTTTATCGGGAACTTTCAACGTGGCAGCAAACAGCACCTCATCGCCATACCTTAACCGGTTTATCGTATCTTTTTCAAAATAGAGCAACACATTAGCAGGCAACACAATTGTTGAGGAATCAACCTCTTTAAGGAGTTTAACTTTAACCTTTACTGTTTTTTCGGTTTCAGCAGGCTGACTATTAACAACTCCCAGGAAGGTCCCTTTAACCGGATTCATATTTAGTTTTTGCCGTGGGTAATGAACCGTAGTAACAAGAACTCCCGTAAACATCAAGGCTAAACCCAAAACCACCCCCTTAATCCAGTGCCACCGATAGGGCAACCTCTTTGGCAACAACATGAAGGCGACAATCAGCAACAGCAAAACAATCCCGGCAAGGGCAAGAGGAGAAGTATTCCGAAATAAATCAATTTTTAAACTCAGATAGATTCCGGCAGTAAAAAATAAAAAGATCCTTACAAAAGGCCGCTCCGACCAGTACATAGTTACGTTAGTTTCAGGTAAAGGTACACAATATCAGCCATCCGGCAAAGAAAAACAACTCCTTATATTTTTACCACATCGGGTACCAGACCGGAGATATCGCCGCCATTTCTCACCACATCTCTCACGATGGATGAAGAAACAGGTGTGTACTCGGCTTCCGTTAAAATAAAAATGGTGTCAATTTGAGGAGCCAGCTTACGGTTTACCTGGCCGATACCACGTTCAAACTCAAAATCGGCAGCGGTACGCAATCCTCGTAAAATAAAGCGTGCATGAATTTTCTTGCAGTAATCAACTGTCAGTCCTTCAAAGGTTTCCACCCGAACCCTCGGCTCATCCTTAAATACCTTTTCAATCCACTGTTTCCGTTGCAGCGAGCTAAACATGCCGCGTTTTTCCGAATTAATACCAATGGCAATAACAATCTCATCAAAAAGAGGAAGCGCACGGTTTACCACCGAAACATGTCCTAAGGTTATGGGATCAAACGAACCCGGGAAAACAGCTCTCTTCATCTGTCTATTATTTTACTTAACGATAACACAATGCCTTTGTTTTGTTACGGATGACAAGAAATTCACCCCATGAATCTGTTTAAAGTTCAAACGGAAACCAGAATTTAACCATCAATAAATAATTACCATCATCCTTGTCAAAAGTAAATAAATAAAGAATACCATTTAATAATTGCCTCAACAGTGGTCTCAATAATTTTCAAAAAACTATCTTTGCGCAAAAATTTACCGGCACTATGAAACTTAAGAATTTTGTTGAAGAGTTGCGTTGGAGAGGGATGATACACGATGTAACCCCCGGAACCGAAGAACAACTGTTGAAAGAGATGACCAGCGGATATGTAGGTATCGACCCTACTGCCGACTCGCTGCATATAGGCCATCTGGTCGGGGTGATGATGTTACGGCACTTACAGCTTGCAGGCCACAGACCCATCGCTTTGCTGGGAGGTGCAACCGGTATGATTGGTGACCCTTCGGGAAAATCGGCCGAGCGTAACCTTTTAAACGAGGAAACCCTACGTGCCAACGAGGCAGCATTAAAAAAGCAGCTCGCCAAATTTCTGGATTTTGAAAGTGATGCTAAAAACAGAGCCATCCTGGTTAACAACTACGACTGGATGAAAAATTTCAGCTTTCTTGATTTTATCAGAGATATCGGCAAACACATTACCGTTAACTACATGATGTCGAAGGAGTCGGTTAAAAAGCGTATCTCCCCCGACAATAAATCGGGTATGTCGTTTACCGAGTTTTCGTACCAGCTTGTACAGGGTTTTGATTTCCTGCATTTATACCAACACGAAAACTGCAAATTGCAAATGGGTGGTGCCGACCAGTGGGGTAATATTACCACCGGAACCGAATTGATTCGCCGTAAGCTGGGACACGAAAGCAACGCCTTTGCCTTAACCTGCCCACTTATTACCAAAGCCGACGGCGGTAAATTCGGAAAAACAGAGAGTGGAAACATCTGGCTTGACCCCGAAAAAACATCCCCTTACGAGTTTTACCAGTTTTGGCTGAATGTATCGGATGAGGATGCTGCCAAATACATTAAGATATTTACGCTTCTCGACAAAGAAACCATTGAAAAACTTGTTGCCGAACACCGCGAAATGCCTCATTTGAGACTGCTTCAAAAAACACTGGCCAAAGAGATCACCCTTACGGTTCACTCCGACGAGGCTTACAATGCAGCCGTTGAGGCTTCGCAGATTCTGTTTGGAAAGGGAACCACCGAAAGCCTTAAAAAGCTGGATGAAAAAACCTTTCTTGACGTGTTTAAAGGCGTTCCTCAATCAGAAATTTCAAAAGAAGAGCTTGATGCAATTGGCATTCTCGACTTTCTGTCGGCCAAAGCAGGCGCCTTTAAATCGAATGGTGAAGCGCGGCGTATGCTAAAGGATAACGCGGTTTCCATTAACAAGCAAAAAATTAAAGAGGATTATCAGATTTCCGAAAACGATCTGCTTAACGGAAAGTACATTTTGGTTCAAAAAGGAAAGAAAAATTATTTTATTGTAAAAGTAACCTGACGAGAGTTTATATCCGGTACAGAAAACCCAAGGCCAGCTTTTTACGCCCTATAAAACCAATTTCGACAGCAAAGTCAAAATGACGATTAATGGAATAGGAACCCCCAAGGGCCATATTCCATCGTTGAACCGGACTGACTTCTACAGTATAAACAGCCTCTTCGCCGATGTAATTAGCTAAATCGCCAGCAACTTCACGAACATTAACAACCCCCGTTAAGGTTTGTGAATCTTCCAGCCATGAGGCTCCCAGCCATATTGTTACCGAATGATTATGTCGTTTAGTAAAAAGCACTCTTCCTATTTTTGGACTGAAACGATGCGAAACCAATACACTATTCATACCTTTTGGTCGTACCTCCGAATAGTTATAATCAACCTCAATAAAATAATGAAGGTAGCTGTAGAAAAACGTTGCACCTATGCCATATACCAATCCACTATATCGCGATGGCTTGTTAATTATCACATTAGTATCTAAAAAAATCGTGTAAACGGTATCCTGATAGGGAAACTCCAGATTGATGCCGTTGGCAGTAATATCAGGTTTCAGGTATCCGCGCGAATAGCCAACCATACCGTAAACATTTAAATAAGGTAAAACCCATATATCAGGACGCAATACCATTCTCGAGCCACCTCCCAGGATATTTTGCGTAAGCGAATCCGAATAAGCTTTAACTATTTCGTTTTGTAGTGTAAGCTTACTTGCCGCATAATGTTGCGCAAAAATGAAACTATCAAATCCGGCTCCCCAGGAAAACGGAAAACCATGCTTTATATGACCGTTACTAAATAGTGGTGGCGTATAGGTTGAAAAACTGTTAAAATGTTGTTTTAATGCATATTGACGGCCACTAACCACTTCATTTCCGGTATCCGCAAGAACAAAGTCAACGGTTAAAAAAAGTAATACAACAGAGAATAATAAAAGCTTTAATAAGTGTGGTTTCATAAAATTTAGTTAAAAGTTTACTGAAATAAGACACAGTAAAGTATAAAAAGGAGGTATGCTACAATAAGCAACACGCCTTCCAGCCTGTTGACAAGGTGGTCTTTTTTTCCTGTCCATGCTATAAAAATCCATAATAACACCCCGGATACGATTACCATTCCTATTTCAAAGTTCAATGATTTATCAAATGGAATTGGCCTGATAACAGCACTGATACCAAGCACAAAAAAGATATTAAAAATATTGGATCCGACAGCGTTTCCAATGGCCATGGCTGAATTTTTTTTTGTAGCGGCAATTATCGAGGTAACCAGTTCCGGTAACGAGGTGGCTCCGGCAATAAGGGTTAACCCTATAACCGACTGCGACACACCCATATCCGTTGAAATTTGCTCGGCACCTTTTACAATCCAGTCGCCACCAAAGTACAATCCTACCGCCCCTGACAGGATGTAAAGCACCGACAAACCCGTTGAGATGGTTTTAATTTTTACATCAGGATTGTCCTCATCCGATTGGTCAGGTTTAAAAAGTGTGTAGTACAAAAAACCCACGAAAAAGACAAGAAGTACTACACCATCCGCCCTTCCGATTTCCTGATCAGCCCTTCCGAAAAACGAATCGTTGGCAAGGGCCAGGAGTACCACCGCAGCAAAAACAGAACCCGGGATCATGATATCAACGGTTTTTTTACTCACCTGAATAGAGTAAATTACGGCCGCCACCCCGACTATTAAAAAAGTATTGGCAATGTTGCTTCCCAGCACGTTACCGATTACCAGGCCGGTATTTCCACGCACACTGGCAAATAGGTTAATAAAAAGCTCGGGTAACGAAGTCCCCAGCGCCACGATGGTCATGCCCACCACCACCTGCGACATGCCCACTTTCACACCCAAACTTGATGCCCCTTCAACCAGCTTGTGGGCTCCAAAAATCAAAACCACAAATCCTAAAATAAAAAGTATGTAAGTTATCATGTTGTTTTGTTGTTAACCGCACTGTTGTTACGTATCATCGCTATTTAGAATAATCTCTTTTGCCAAAAATCAAGGTTCCAATTCTTACCAACGTACTTCCCTCTTCAACAGCAATCGGGTAATCACCCGACATACCCATGGAGACCTCTTTAAAGCGGTCATCATCCGAAAAATATTTTTGTTTTAGTACTTCAAAATAGTCGTGTAATTGTTTAAACTCCCTTCTTACCTGTGCTTTATCCTCGGTAAAGGTTGCCATTCCCATGACCCCGACCAGTCTGATATTGGTAAAATCATCCCTCGAGTAAACCAGTGCTTCCGCCTCTTCCATGTTAAGCCCGAACTTAGTGGACTCTTCGGCAATGTGAAACTGTAGCAGACAATGGATGACACGCTTGTTTTTTGCACCCTGTTTGTTTATCTCCTTTAAAACTTTCAGACTGTCGACCGAATGGATAAGGCTTACAAACGGTGCAATATATTTAACCTTGTTGGTTTGCATATGGCCGATAAAGTGCCATTCGATATCTCGCGGAAGCTGTTCGTATTTCAAAGCCATCTCCTGTGCCTTGTTTTCACCAAAGACCTTTTGGCCGGCATGATAAGCCTCCTCGATGGCCTCTACCGGCTTGGTTTTTGAAACCGCCACCAATTTTACCCCCTCCGGAAGCCCCTCTTTAATATGTTGAAGATTATCTTGAATGCTCATAATGGTTTTTTTGCAAAAGTAATAAAAGCTAAACGGGGTTTCATTTTATCATTCCATAATTTTATCTACCTTTATCCCT
>CAZKGB010000093.1:0-8600 GCA_964551935.1 uncultured Lentimicrobiaceae bacterium
TTTCCCAAACAGCAAATTTATTTTCGACTACTATACCCTGCCCTGGGCTGAACTTTATTACAAGTCGGGAGCCATGGACAAAGGTGATAGTGTTATCCGCCTCGTTGCTAAACGGTACGGTGAAGACCTGGATTATTATACCGGACTGAACGACAAATTTTTAAATTACTACGGCAACGATATTCAACAAAGCATGGCTGTATTGCAGCGCGCATCACAAATTGCCAAACAATACAAGCGTAAAGAACTGGGTGATAAAATTGAAAAGGATTTAATGGACAGACTTGGTAAAGTTAATGTTAAATAGGTTTTTAGTTAGTGCACTGATTAAAAGTCTGAATCTGATTTTTTTAAATAAAATTGGTTAAGGCAAAAACAATCAGTGCACTAAATTTTTTCTCTGGAGTTTTTAAGAATATTGTAAAGGAAATCGCGGGCACGAAACAGCTGTACTTTTACCGTACCCAACGGCAGACCTAACTCCTGAACAATTTCATCGTACGAAAGCTCATCAAAATAACGCATTTTAATTAGTTTGCGATAATGGGGTTTTAGCTTCTCTACCACCTCCCGCATTAGCAATATCTTCTCCTTATTAATAATATGCTCTTCAGGATCCCTGTACTTCGATTCCAGTTTCACGGTTATCCCGTCCTGTTCAGAGTTTTCCTTGTTCTGGATGGTGCCTGAAATTTTTTTCTTCTTTCTCAAATAGTCGATGCAGTTATTGGTGGCAATTTTAAAGAGCCAGGTGCTAAAGGCATAATCGGGGGTGTACTGTCGCAAATTTTTAAAGGCTTTTCCAAATGCTTCAATGGTTAAATCTTCGGCATCATAAGGATTGTTCGACATTTTAAGCATGGTATAATAGAGCGAGTCGCGATAATGATCCACCAACTGAGCATATGCCTGCTGGTCGCCATCGTCGAGTGCACGTCGAATAAGCCGGTAATCGCGCTGACCCTTCTCGGTTAATTTTTGCTCTATTTCCATTTAGATTGTTTGGTAAAAATTCCTGCCAGCGCAAGTAAAGGCATCATCAAACTATAAACCCCTTCCCACAGTAACGAAAATAAAAATAATGCCTGCTCCCGCAAAAGACCTGTTACCTTTTTATGAACAATGATTTGTGTAACAAAACGCATTAAAAATATCCCTGCCACCAGCCTCCAGTCAACACCCGTTACAAGCAATACTACAAACATTAGCCAAAACAAAAACTGGGTCATTCCGAATAAACCGAGCAAAAACTGAATAGTCGGCTTATACTCTTTCGAGGTACTTAAATGGCGCTTCTTCTGCTTAAGCCAGCCAGCAAACGATGTTTTAGGTTTGGAATAAACAAAACTTTCAGGGTTTAATTCAACTTCCGTATTTCGTTTATTAGCCACCTCCCGTATAAATAAGTCATCATCACCCGATGCAATGCCATAGTGCGATACAAACCCTTTATGCTGCATAAAGAGCGATTTTCGATACGACAGGTTTCGCCCCACACCCATATAAGGCTTCCCCATTAAGGCAAACGAAAGGTACTGCATACCCACCATAAAAGTATCGTACCGGATAATCAGATTGAGCAAACCTTTCCGTTTTTCATAGGGGCCGTACGCCAGTACTACCTGGGTTTTTATGGCGTCATAATGGGAAGCCATACTTTTAATCCATTGCGTAGAGGAGGTTTTGCAATCAGCATCGGTTAACAACAAAATATCGTTTTTAGCTTCTCTGATTCCGATGGATAACGGGAATTTTTTTCCTTTGAAAAAGTTCAAATCCTGTTGTATGGTCACCACCTTCAAATGCGGATATTTTAGCTTGAACTCTTTTAACAAAAGATCGGTATCATCATCCGAAGCGTGATTAACCACCACCACCTCATAGTCGGGATAGTCCTGTTCTAAAACAGAGGAAAGATTATCGCGAAGATTATAATACTCGTTGCGGGCAGCAATAACCACCGATACGGGAGGACTTGTTTCGATGGTTGAACTTTTTGCCGGTTTAAAAAATGCCAGCCGTGCAAATACCACCCAGTAAAAGATTAACTGGATAAACGTAATCAAAGCAAAGATTGCCAACAAGATAAGCTCTAAAACGGATAAATTCTGAATCACAACAGTCCGATTAATGATAAAAAAACAAATGTATTCAACTTATACGAATTGAAGTATCTTTGCCGAAATTTTTATGTATGGATTTTAAATTATTAAAAACTGATGATAAAAGCTCGGCGCGTGCCGGCGAAATAACCACCGGGCATGGTAAAATAGAAACGCCTATTTTTATGCCTGTGGGAACCGTTGGGTCGGTTAAAGGGTTGCACTTTAAAGAGCTTAAAGAGGATGTGAAAGCTCAAATAATTTTGGGTAACACGTACCATCTTTACCTCCGGCCGGGGTTAGATATTATAAAACAGGCCGGCGGGCTGCATAAATTTAACACCTGGGACAAGCCCATTTTAACCGACAGTGGTGGTTATCAGGTTTACTCGTTAACCGATCGGCGTAATCTGGATGAATCGGGGGTGTTGTTCCGCTCGCATGTTGACGGGTCGAAACATCATTTTACGCCTGAAAATGTAATGGACACGCAGCGGGTGATTGGTGCCGATATCATGATGGCTTTCGACGAATGCACGCCTTATCCCTGCGACTACGACTACGCTAAAAACTCCATGGAAATTACCCATCGTTGGCTGGACAGGTGCATGGTTAGGTTTAACGAAACCGAGCCGCTGTACGATTATCAGCAAAGCCTCTTTCCCATTGTACAGGGCAGCACCTATAAAGATTTAAGAAAAAAATCGGCCGAGGTTATCGCCTCTTACGGAGCGGACGGGAACGCCATTGGCGGACTTTCGGTGGGCGAACCCCACGAGATGATGTACGAAATGACTGAGTTGGTTTGTGGTATTTTGCCCAAAGACAAACCCCGTTACCTCATGGGTGTGGGTACACCGGAAAATATTTTGGAAGGTATTGCACTCGGTATCGACATGTTCGATTGCGTGATGCCCACGCGAAACGGCCGAAACGGCATGCTTTTTACCAAAGAAGGAATCATCAACATCAAAAATAAACGGTGGCAAAACGACTTTAGTCCTGTCGATGAAAACGGGACCTCTTTTGTTGATCATACTTACTCCAAAGCTTATCTGCGTCATCTGTTCGTAGCCAAAGAGATGCTGGGCCCCATGATTGCCAGTCAGCACAATCTGGCCTTCTACCTATGGCTGGTTAAAGAGGCAAGAGCACACATTTTAGCCGGTGATTTTTCAGTATGGAAAGAAAAAATGGTAAAAAAAATTACCCTCCGGATTAAGTAATATTTTGTGATAGTGGCCATTGAATTGATAGATTTTTTAAATTCGACACTTGTTAAAGCAATTAACAGCAAATGAAAATCATAGATATTTATATTATCAAAAAGTTTCTCGGAACTTTCTTCTATGCCATTTCGTTGCTGATTATCATCGTTATTATTTTCGATATTTCCGAAAACATCGACAGCTTTATCAACAACCACGCCCCTTTTAAAGCCATTGTAGTTGATTACTATCTGAATTTTATTCCCTACTTTATCAACCTTTTCATATACCTGTTCACCTTTATCTCGGTTATTTTCTTTACCTCTAAGATGGCTACCGATACCGAGATCATTGCCATTCTAAGCAGTGGTGTCAGCTTTTGGAGACTCTTAAAACCCTATTTAATCGCATCCATTTTATTAGCTGTTTTATCGTTCTATCTGGGTAACTTCCTTATCCCCCGAACCAACCATACCAGGCGTATCTTTAAAAATACCTACATGGAAAAGCTTGCCAAGGATCGCAATCGTGACCTCCATGTGCAAATTGAGCCCGGTGTTTTTGTATATGTCGAATCGTTTGACAGCAAAAAAAAGATAGGCCGTAAATTTTCACTGGAAAAATTTGATGGCCAACGATTGCTGAGTAAGATAATGGCTGACAAATTAGCTTGGGATCAGGATAAAAAAAAGTGGAAAATTACCGGTTGGTTCAAACGTGAAATCGATACGGCAACAAACAAAATGGTTCTGTCGAAAGGAAAAGAGATAGACACCACTATCAATCTGAAACCCGGCGATTTATACACGGTTAAAAGGGATTACGAAGAGATGAACTTTTGGGAGCTAAACAACTATATTGCCCGGGAAAAAGAGAAAGGCTCCATCGCTTATAAAAAGTACGAAGTTGAAAAATACAAGCGGTTGGCAAGCCCGGTAGCCATTCTTATTTTAACCTTTATCGGGGTAGCACTTTCCAGCCGAAAGGTTCGAGGAGGTATAGGTATGCATCTTGGAGTCGGGCTCGCACTCACTTTTTCCTACATCCTGCTTATGCAGCTTTCAACAGTGTTTTCAACAGTTGGAAACCTTCCTCCTTCGCTGGGTGCCTGGATACCCAATATTATCTATGCCGGCATCGGTGTTTACCTTTTGATAAAAGCCCCTAAATAATAATCCGCTTTCTGAAAAATAACTTTCAGATTCTAAATCTGCCGCTATCCCCAAAATAAGCTATAAACCTGCGCGATCAATTGATAATTTGACCCACAGAAAGCCAATGGCATATTATCTTTGCACTAAAAGAAATAAAGCTGTAGCGCAGCGCGATATTTAAACAGGTCCGCTATACCAGTCTCCTCAACACCTCAATAGCCTGCTCTACAGAACCCACACCGTCAAATCGCATGGTCAGTTTGCCTTTTACCTCTTTCATGGTGGAGGCTCGCGGGTTAGTTTTAATAAACTCCAGCACCTTGCCAAAGGCCTCCGACTGGAAATACGGCGATTCGCTGTCGCCAGTAAACATGCCTGAAAGCCGGTTAAATTTTAGCACTATCTTTTCAAAGCCAATCTCTTTTCCAAGCCAGCGTAACCTCAGGGTGTCAATCAGCGCTTGTGCCTGCGGTGGAATCGGACCAAAACGGTCTTCCAGACTCTTCGCAAAAGTACGCAACCCCTCTTCATCTTCCACGCTCTCCAACTCCTTGTAAAGGCTCAACCGTTCCTGAATATTGGTAACATAATCATTGGGAATTAACACTTCCAGGTCGGTTTCCAGCTGACACTCTTTTACAAAGTCGGTTTTTTCAGTGGCAAACAAATCTTCAAACTCCGACTCTTTCAGCTCTGCCAGCGCTTCATCCAAAATTTTATGATACATATCAAAACCCACTTCCGAGATAAAGCCGCTCTGCTCACCCCCGAGAATGTTTCCCGCCCCGCGGATATCTAAATCGCGCATGGCAATGTTAAAACCACTTCCCAGATCGGAAAACTCCGTGATAGCCTTCAATCGCTTCCTCGCTTCTTGTGTTAATACCGACAACGGTGGCGACAACAGGTAACAGAAAGCCTTTCGGTTGGTACGGCCCACCCTGCCCCGGAGTTGATGCAAATCACTTAGCCCGTAATTCTGCGCATCGTTGATAATGATGGTGTTGGCGTTGGGAATATCAAGACCCGATTCAATAATGGTGGTTGCCAGCAACACATCGTACTCACCATTAATAAAGTCACGCATAATCTGCTCCAGCTTTTTGCCATCCATCTGGCCATGCCCCACGGCAATACGAACCCCCGGAATAAACTTATGAATCATGTCGTGCACTTCCATAATGTTTTGAACCCGGTTATGGACAAAAAACACCTGCCCCCCTCTGGATACTTCGTATTGAATAGCATCGCGAATCACCTCTTCACCAAACGATCGCAACTCGGTTTGAACAGGATAACGGTTGGCCGGCGCCGTGTTGATGATGGACAGGTCGCGTGCACCCATTAACGAAAACTGCAACGTACGCGGAATGGGAGTAGCCGTGAGGGTGAGTGTATCAACGTTGGCTTTCATCTGCCGTAACTTCTCCTTGGCCGCCACGCCGAACTTCTGCTCCTCGTCAATGATTAACAACCCCAAATCCTTAAACTGAACATCTTTGCTAATCAGCCGGTGGGTACCTATCAGGATGTCAATCTTTCCCTCTTTCAGCTTGGCCAACGTCTCTTTTTGCTGTTTGGTTGATTTAAACCGGTTAATGTAATCCACCGTTACCGGAAACTCTTTCAGCCTTTCCGAAAAAGTCATGGCGTGCTGCATGGCCAAAATGGTGGTTGGAACCAACACGGCCACCTGCTTGCTGTCGGCCACCGCCTTAAAAGCAGCACGAATGGCAACCTCGGTTTTACCGAAACCCACGTCACCACACACCAGCCTGTCCATGGGGAAGTCGGCTTCCATATCCTGTTTGGCATCCTGGGTAGCCTTGTACTGATCCGGCGTATCCTCGTAAAAAAAAGAGGCCTCCAACTCGTTCTGCAGGTAAGAATCGGGAGAAAAGACAAACCCTTTGGCTTTACGCCGCTCGGCATAAAGTTTTATCAAATCGCGGGCAATATCCTTGACCCGTTTCTTGGTTTTACTTTTTAGCTTAGCCCAGTTGTTGGAACCCAATTTGTTTAACGAAGGAGGCGTTCCCTCTTTGCCAACATATTTAGAGATGCGGTGCAGAGAATGGATGCTCACATAAAGAATATCGTTGTTCTTATAAATCAACCGAACCACCTCTTGCTTGCGTCCGTTGTTATCGATAATCTGGAGCCCGTCAAAGCGGCCAACACCGTGATCGATGTGGGTTACAAAGTCACCCGGCTTCAGATCGTAAAGCTCTTTCAGGGTGATGGCCTCCTTGCGGCCAAAATTCTCACGCAGTTTAAATTTATGGTATCGCTCAAAAATCTGATGATCGGTATAACAAACCAGCTTCAAATCGTGGTCGATAAAGCCGGTGCTGATACTAAAAGGTGCAGGCAGCATTCCCGCCCGTGCCTCTTCGGGAGCATCAGCCTGCAAATCGGTAAAAATCCCAAAAAGCCTGTCAATTTGTTTTTGGCTATCCGAAAACAAAATATTCCGGTAGCCCTCCGAGGTGTGCTTTTTAATATCTTCCAGCAGCAGGTCAAAGCTCTTGTTAAAGGCAGGTTGTGGCGACTGGCTAAACTCTATCCATCGCGCATCTTCAAACCGGGAGCTTATTCCAAACTCTACCGTTCTGAAATCCAACAGCTGCTTTTGTAAATCTACTCTTCTGCTAAAAAGATTCTCCGGTATAACGCGCTCTTCCGCGTCTTCCAGCCTGCTGAAAATGGCTTCTGCCTTCACAAACTCCTCTTCAACCTTATCTAAAGTAAAATGCAGGTCGTGAACCCACAAAAAAGTTTTACCCGGGATATACTCCAAAAACCCTACCCGCTTTTCGCGGAGGTGCCTGTCCTGCACATTGGGCAGCAGACTAATAGCCGACAGCTTATCCACCGAAAGTTGCGATACGGGATCAAAAGTACGGATACTCTCCACCTCATCGCCAAAAAACTCGATTCGATAGGGGTGGTCGTTCGAAAACGAAAACACATCCACCAGGCTGCCACGAATGGCAAACTGCCCCGGCTCCGCCACGAAATCCACCCGCTCGAAACCAAACTCCAGCAACAGGTCGATAATAAAATCCTGCGACACCTCCTCGCCCGTTTTCAGGCGCATGGTATTTTTCGTCAAAAACTGTTTGGTAATCACCTTTTCCGCCAACGCCTCAGGGTACGAAATCACCAGGGTCTTCTTTTCGCCCGTTACAAAACGGTTCAGCACCTCCGTACGCGAAAGCTGATAAGCCTTATCCGTCAAATCCGGCTCGTAAGGTCGCTTGTAGGTCGTCGGGTAAAACAGCACCCGCTTCTTACCGTAATCCACCTCCGCGTCCCCCAGTAAATTCTCCAAATCGTTGTAAAGATAGGCCGCCTGCTCCTTATCCGGCATCACCACCAAATGCTGCTGTCTGCCCGGTCTGTCAAAAATGGCCGCCAACACAAACGCCGCCCCCGAACCTGTCAACCCCTTTAAATAGAGGTGTCTTTGCTGCTCCTCCGTCCACGCCTCAAACGCCCGTACCGAGCCATGCTCCTTAAAATATTGTATTATCTCTTTAGCTTTCAAACCACCCATTTCACCCTGTAAATCATAAAAGGCAAAAGTAGTTTATTTATTTTTATGGCAGCGGGCGGGCTGGGCGATGGAGCGAAAAACCTGTCAGGTCGGGCAGAGGCATGCGGGTGGAGACCTGAAAGGTTGAAAAGCAAAAGGGCGAAGTTGCGAAAAGGCAAAATGGTGAGGTGAAACTGAGAGGTTTTTACAGAGGGAATGGTTAGTTTTTTGGAGATTTCTCGACTTCTCTGCTTCAACAGCACCTCAACACCCTTAGGCAGACTCAAGCTTCGGCTCAGTGTTCACTCAGGACGACAAAAAGGCACAATGTCGCAACTTCGCCCTTTCACAATGTCGCTCCCTTGCTCCACCACTCCTACAACCTTTGCGAATTTCGCGTCCTTCGCATCCTTCGCGTCCTTCGACAAGCTCAGGAAACGCTCAGGAAACGCTCAGGAAACGGCACAGGAAACGCTCAGGAAACGCTCAGGGATTCATCCAGCACACAAACAACAAAGCACGGGCAAATGCCCAAATTACAGCAAAACAAATGACGCCCGAAGGGCAAATGACGCGACTGCAGGGAGCAAATGACAGC
>CAZKGB010000094.1:0-8531 GCA_964551935.1 uncultured Lentimicrobiaceae bacterium
GCCAGGGCGTAAACCTTGCTTCCGGCCCTAACGGTGAAGTGTACGCCGCTTACGCCGTTTACGATGGCGGGGCCCTTACCGAACGTGCTATTGGTTTTAGTAAGTCAACCGATGGTGGTGCCACTTTCGAACCGGCTTTCAGAGCTATCAACAATATTCATGGTATCAGAGCTGATGGTGTTCCTCAAAACATGAGAACCGCATCTTTCCCTGTGATGGATGTTGATATTAGTGATGGCGTTTACAGCGGAAACATTTACATTGTATGGCCAAACAAAGGTTATCCGGGAGTTAATACCGGAAACGATATTGATGTTTACATGATTCGCAGCACCGATGGCGGAACAACCTGGAGCGACCCTATCCGTGTAAATCAAGATCCCGTGGGACAAGGAAAAGTTCACTACCAGCCCTGGTTATCTGTTGACCCTGTAAACGGTGTTCTCAGTGTTGTTTTTTATGATAACCGCAACACGGCCGCCAACCAGGCAGAAGCATGGGTAGCTACTTCCAACAATGGTGGTGAAACATGGGAAGATTTTAAAGTAAGTGATGTTTCATTTACCCCCTCTCCAATCCCGGGCCTTGCCAGTGGATATTTCGGCGATTATTTAGCCATCTCTTCCTATAACGGCCAGGTTTATCCTACCTGGACCGACAACCGTTCAGGTCATGCCATGACGTACGTTTCGCCTTTTGTAACCATCGTGGTTAATTCACCTTACGGACTTACCGCTGACATGTCGCAGGAAACAGGTGTTTGTAATCTTGCCTGGAGTCATGAACAAAACACAGGATTCATGTACTACAAAGTTTATCGAGATACAACCCTGTTAGGCACCACAACAGGCTACACCTTTTCCGATACCCTTTCGGAATATGCCTATCTTACCTATAAAGTTACCGCTTTTTATGGCGAAGGAAACGAGTCGGTACCTGCAGAGGTTGAAACACAGTACGGTACTTCCTCTGCGCTATTTGTACCCGACACGATAATTAAAACACTTCATCTGAATTCGGTGGGCGATGAATTGATGAAAATTAAAAACAACGGTACCCTTTACCTTACCTATTCTCTTTCACCATTCTTCAGAACGGTAAATACAACCAATCACACTTACAAAAGTGCTAAGGGTGGTGGCGACGAATACATCCACCGGGTTTCTATCAGTAACCTGAGCAACGGCTCCGCTTCTGAAAATTACAGCGACTTCACCAACCAGTCTGCTTTAGTTAGAACAGGAAACAGATACACCCTCTCCGTTAGAAACGGAAATCCTTATCCCGGCGACCAGTGTGGGGTTTGGGTTGACTGGAATGACAATGGTGAATTTGACGAACCGGTTACAGAACTTACTTCCGATAACGAGGGAAGGCTTTTTACAACAACGCTTACCCCTCCAAAAGGACTCGACCAGAAATCAGTAAGGATGAGAATCCGTTTGGCAGGCCCTGACGATTCAATGAAACCCTATGGAGAAACACAATATGGCGAAGTGGAAGATTACTCGTTGGCTATTGCTTCGTGGTTAAGTGTAAATCCCGATAGCGATACCATCCCTGTTGGTGACTCTACCATGGTAACGCTCACTTTTGACGATGCCAACATGAGCACCGGTACTTACACCACCGATTTAAACTTTAAAATTTCAGACCTCGGCAATTCAAGCAAACGGGTTCATGTAATAATGAATGTTACCGATCTGGAAGTTACCGCCTCCGCCTCCGGAAGCGAAATTTGTCAGGGCAACGAAGTTCAGCTGTTTACCAACACTACCGGTGGTAGCGGCAACTTCAACTATCAATGGCACTCCATCCCCGAAGGATTTACCTCTACCGAACAAAATCCCGTTTTAGTACCTGACGAAACCCGTGACTACATTGTTGAAGTTATCGACGGAATGGTTACGGTGTTTGATACGGTTGCGGTAAGCGTATTACCCAAACCGGAGGTTAACATTGGTGAAGATGTTGTAATTTGCGGTGAAGGTTCCGTTGAGCTGGATGCCGGCAACGAGGGGGCTGCCTACTTGTGGTCAACCGGCGAAACCTCACAAACCGTTACCATTGCCGAAGCTGCCGGGTCAGGCATGAAAACCGTTTGGGTTGAAATTACCAACGATAACGGATGTAGCAATACCGATACAGTTGAAATTGATTTTGCAGCCCTTCCGGTGGTTGAGCTGGGTAACGATACCTCTTTCTGTGCCCAGGATGGCTCATCCATTACCCTGGATGCAGGTAACGAAGGAGACACCTATTTATGGTCAACCGGCGACACCGACCGGACACTTACGGTGGATACTTTAACCTTGGGATATGGAACGCATGAACTATCGGTTGATGTTACCGATGAAAAAGGTTGTGTGGGTACCGACCAGGTTACCGTGGAGCTTAAAAACTGTACCGGAATCGGCGAAAACAACCCCAATGTTAGTGTTGAGGTTTATCCTAACCCGAACAATGGAAACTTTACCGTGGAGCTCAACAGCCTCCATGCAGACAGGGTAAATATCAAAATAGTGAGTATTACCGGTGCGGTGGTATTTGAACAAAAAGAGGTTACCATTAACGGAAACTTTAAGAAAACCTTTAACCTGAAGGGTTACTCAAAAGGAGTATACAGCCTCTTTGTTTTAGGTGATGATTATCAAATCAATAAAAAAATTGTTATCCGGTAAACTTGCCGGTGATTAACAAGATTTATTTTAATCATATTATTATCAAAAGAAGGCTGCTCAGGTAAGAGTAGCCTTTTTTTGTACTTTTACAACCTAAAACACCTATTATACAGGTTTTAGCAAATAACATCAATTGGTTTAAAGTAAAATTTTACATGAAGCAACTAATATTAGCCCGGCACGCCAAATCGTCGTGGGATAACTTTTCTATCCCTGACCATGACAGGCCTCTATTAGAGAAGGGTAAACAGAAAAGCGAAAAGGTGGCCATCGCCCTTAAACAAAAAGGAATTTTTCCGGATTTGATTATCAGCAGCACGGCCAAACGCGCCAAAGAAACCGCAGTTATACTGGCAAACGGATTGGGATACCCTGTCGACAATATTCGTTTCGAAAAAAATATTTACCAAGCCGATATTGACGATATTTTTAACGAACTTTTCAGCCTCGACAACTCCATCTCCACAGTAATGGTTGTCGGCCACAACCCAACGCTGACTGATATGGTTAACCACTTTTCAAAAACCATGATTGATAACCTGCCCACTTCGGCAGTGGCAGTCGTCACCTTTAAAACCGACGAATGGGAAAAAACCGGCTCGTCGAAATACAAACTTAAATTCATCTTGCGTCCTCGTGAGCTCTAAATTTCAGGCATGCATCCACAAAATCATTACTTTTGAAGTAAAAAACAGTTTTTTTTCAACAATACAACCACACGATGACACTAAAACATAAACATCTTAACCGGGAGCTTTCGTGGCTTCAGTTTAACGAACGTGTTTTACAGGAAGCCATGGATGCCTCTGTACCCATTATTGAACGACTTCGGTTTCTGGGTATTTTTTCCAACAACCGCGATGAATTCTTCAGGGTTCGGGTAGCCTCGATACGCCGTATGATGCAGGTTGTTCCGGGAAAAGAAGAAAAACTGGGTTTCAGCCCCCGGAAACTGCTAAAAGATATTCAGCAAACCGTTGAACAACAAGAGGAATTATTTACCAATACCTTCCGGAAAATTATTACCGACCTGGAAAAAGAACATATTTTTTTTAGAAACGAAACCGAACTATCACCGCTTCAGGAGTCTTTTGTTCAACACTATTTCCAGGAAAAAGTCCGACCGCTATTGTTTCCAATAATCCTGAACAACCTCAGCAACCCCGATGCCCTGCGCGACAACTCCATCTACCTGGCACTGTGGTTAAGAGACAGCTCCGGGCGTGTTAACGAAGACTTTGCCCTGGTAAGAGTTCCTTCTGATATCATCTCCAGGTTTTTACTCCTGCCCTGCGATGACAAAACCAACCACCAGTACATCATTATGCTCGATGATGTTATCAGATTTGCCATGGGCGATATTTTTAAACCCTTTGGTTACGACACCTTCGACGCCTACACCATCAAATTTACCCGCGATGCCGAGCTGGACATCGACAACGATATTAAAAAGAGCTTTATCGAGCTTATGGAAGAGAGCCTGAAAAAACGTAAAAAAGGGGTTCCCGTCCGGTTTGTGTACGATAACGACATTCCACCACATCTTTTAAAAAAACTACTAAAAAAACTCCGTATTTCAGAAGGAGACCATTTGAGAGGAGGGGGTCGTTATCATAATTTTAAAGATTTTATGGACATGCCCAACCCCGGCTCTCCCGCCTTGGTATATCCTAAACTAGCACCCATCCCACATCCCGATTTTTCGCGCGATGCCAGTATTTTCAAGGCCATCAAACGCAACGATATATTACTACATTATCCCTATCACTCATTTCAATACATTGTTGACCTGTTGCGCGAAGCTTCCATCGACCCCAAGGTAAAGTCAATTAAAATGACGTTCTATCGGGCTGCCCATCACTCTAACGTTATCAATTCACTTATCAACGCGGCCCGAAACGGCAAAAGCGTTACCGTTTACCTGGAAATAAAAGCCCGGTTCGATGAAGCCAACAACATCTATTGGGCTGAAAAACTAAGAGAAGAAGGAGTAAACGTAATAAAAACGCTACCCGGGTTTAAGGTACATGCCAAGCTGATATTAATACGACGTATCGAAAACGGGAAAAACCAATATTACACCAACATAAGTACGGGTAATTTTAACGAAAGTACTGCCAAGTTTTATACCGACAGCAGTTTATTAACCTACAACCGGGAGATTGGCAAAGAGGTAAAAGAGTTTTTCCATTTAATCGAATCGCCTTTTAATCCACCCAAGTTCAAGCACCTGATTATTGCCCCCATTAACATGCGAAACCACTTTATCAAACTCCTTTCGGCAGAAATCAAAAACGCCAAAGAGGGAAAAGAGGCGTGGGTAATTATTAAGCTGAACAACCTTGTTGACGAAAAAATGGTTCGTAAACTTTCGCTTGCATCGCAGGCGGGTGTAAAAATAGAACTTATTGTAAGGGGTATTTGCGTGCTGATACCGGGTATAAAAGGGTTTAGCGAAAATATTTCGGTAATAAGTATCATTGATACATTTTTGGAACACCCCCGGATATTTGTTTTTGCCAATGGGGGTAACCCGCACTATTTTCTCTCTTCGGCCGACTGGATGATTCGAAATTTTGATCACCGGTTTGAAGTGGCTACCCCGGTGTACGACAAAAAACTGCAACAAGAATTATGGGACATCCTGCAAATACAGTTAAAAGATAATGTAAAAGCCCGGTTGGTCAATTCCAATCCACCCAATCAGTATAAAAAAACCGGTAGTAACATTCCGGTACGTTCACAAAGAGCCACCTACGATTATTTAAAACAAAAAAGTATGGAAAGCTGATGTAAAGAAAAGGGCACTCTTTAACTGAAGCACGGAGTGCGAAAGAGATTGCTGGAGCAACAAGTATCCGCCATAGGAATCCCCTTGAAAATAATCTCCATTCCCGAAGAAACCCCGATGGATACCGATTAACACTGATGAACGAAGATTTGAGAATCTAACCCGGATAAACCAGAAATCGCTTAAAGACGATAAAAAGCTGCAATAACCAAAGCATCGTTAAACTGCCCAAACCAAAACAACCGCCGTGCGTCGCCGGTAACGTTTTTTTGCCGGATATTTAATAATGAGCTGTTGGCTCGCAGACCGGCACTAATTCGGTCGGAAATAACAATCTGCATCCCCAGGTTTACCTGAAAAGTCAATTGTGTTGGACGGTTAGCATTTTCTTTGTCACTAATAATAAGTTGATCGCTGGCCTCATAATAATGAATTAACACCCCCATCGACGGGCCTGTTTCAATAATAAACCGTCCGGTTTTGTATTGGAGCAGGAGAGGGAGTTCAATATAATCGGCTCGGAAGATGTAAGGAAAATCGGCAGGATTTTTTTCGTAGTTAGGGTTGTGCCGGGAGCCCTTTTGAAAATAGGTTAACTCCAATTGAAGAGAGAAGTGTTCACTATAATCAAAATTCACCCATCCACCGGCAAAAATACCGGCTTTATTAAATCCCCAATAACCATCGCCGGCCACCTGACTTGCTGCTAACCCCATCGTTACACCCCCCTTAAAACTTTGAGCGGTAAGCCCGCCATGGAAAGCAATAAACACTACAAAAAAAAGTAAAACTCTGTTTCTCATACTCTGTTATTTCTGGCAATAAAAGTAATTGAATTTTTAATATTTAACCTGATATTGCAATAAACAACACATCTTAACAATAAATTAACAACCGTATTTATCACATTTCTATAATTTGGTTACTTTCGTTTCAAATTGCCAAACATGAACAAAAGTAAATTTCACGTATTAATTGTTGATGATGAACCTGATATCATTGAGTTTGTGAGCTATAACCTGTTGCGTGAAGGATACCACATTAGCACGGCCCGAAATGGTTTTGAAGCCGTCAGACAGGCTGGCAATAATAAACCTGACTTGATTTTAATGGATATTATGATGCCTGAAATGGATGGCATGACAGCTGTTAAAAAAATAAAAGCGTTGCCGGATACCGAAGATATCATGATTGTTTTTTTAACAGCAAGAGCCGACGACTTCTCACAGGAAGCGGGCTTTGAAGCAGGCGCCGACGATTACATTGCTAAACCCATCAAGCCTAAAATTTTGGTTCACAGGATAAATGCTTTGTTACGAAGAGTTCATAAACCCGATTCTCTCCACAAAACCATTGTACGGGGAAATCTGATGATTAACCCCACCAATTATATTGTTATTTATCAGTCAAACGAAATTGTTTTACCCCGTAAAGAATTTGAATTATTGCAATTGCTGGCTTCTTACCCAAATAAAGTTTTCAATCGTGACGAAATTCTGGCTAAAGTCTGGGGGAAAGATGTGGTGGTGGGCGATCGTACCATCGATGTACACATACGAAAAATTCGCGAAAAAATTAACGCCGACATCATCATCACCATAAAAGGGGTTGGTTATAAGTTTGTTGAACAAAACTAAGGTATGAAATTGTATAAATTAAGTCCTCGTAATGTTGCTCTTATTGACGCGCTGTTTGTTACTTTGGTATATGTTGTTACCTACCTTGTTGTATCATTGTTTTGGTATAAATTAAAAGTTATTCCACTTCTAATTAGTACTCCGTTTCTGTTTTTAGTCAACTTTATTTTTATCCGTTACTCTTTTAATCGTATTATATTTAACCGTATAAAATTGATATATAAAGTTATAGGCAGGTTCCCGAGTGCTGAGGAAAAAAAGAAAAACAATGAAAATCCACTTGAAACCATTCAGGAAGTAGTGTATCAATGGAGCGAAGATAAAAACAAAGAGATAAAGAAACTAAAACGAATGGCGGCCTACCGGAGAGAGTTTCTAGGAAACGTGTCGCACGAACTTAAAACACCCATATTTAATATTCAGGGCTATGTTTCCACCCTTCTTGATGGCGGATTGGAAGACAATAAAATAAACCGTAAGTTTTTATCAAAAACCGAGAAAAGTATTGAGCGCCTGATCAATATTGTAAACGATTTGGAAAGTATCTCCAAATTGGAATCGGGAGAAGTAATGCTTAAAAAGGAAGAGTTTAACCTATACGAGCTTGTTGAAGAGGTGGTTGATTTTTTAGAAATGAAGGCGCAAAATTCAAGTACCACAATAACTGTTAAACCCAAACTACCGTTGCCCTTTATTGTAAAAGCCGATAAGGAGGCCATCAGAGAAGTGCTGATAAACCTGATTGACAATGCCATAAAATACGGCAACAAACAAAACAACAGGGTTAAAATAAAACTCTACGATATGGATGAGAAAATTTTAATCGAGGTTACCGACAATGGCGTGGGCATACCACAAGAGTTTTTACCCCGTATTTTCGAACGTTTTTTCCGTACCGATAAAGGGCGCTCACGCGATCAGGGTGGCTCGGGACTTGGCCTTGCCATTGTTAAACACATTATCGAAGCGCATCGTCAAACCATTACGGCCCGCAGCAATATTGGCGAAGGAACCACCTTTTCGTTTACCCTGCAAAAAGCCTAAAGAAGGTTAAACCCGGATTGCAATAAAATAATCAATCTGCTGCATCCGTTAACCTTACTCGTTGCAAACTTACCTATATTTGCAGGTTGCTATTAAGCAAAAAGAGCATGCTGCGAGTAGTTTAACAGTTTTGAATTGATTTCGTATTTTTGAAAGATAAATAAGAAATTGTAATAAACGGAAATATACCAAAAATTAATCGACACTACCGGTGTTACTATTGAAGGTGCACGACAGAAAGCAATTCAAGCCGTTAACAACGTGCTGCTAAAAACTAATTGGGAAATTAGTAGATGTATTGTGGATTATGAGCAGAATGGGAATGAGAACATAAATTTAAATCAATGAGGGCAAAACCATTTATAAAATGGGCTGGTG